>CAYUBV010000290.1:0-3709 GCA_964443035.1 uncultured Tangfeifania sp. | reverse complement strand
AAATGGCTGATAAAATTCATTTTTTATTAAACGAACCTATTTGCATTTTCAGGAGCGTGCAAAACTTGAATTGGTAATTTATTTGAAATTTGAGGGTTCAACGGATTAAACAATGTTTTTCAGTTCCGGCAAAGAGGTTATCACCCGGAAATTTTTAGTGCTTTTTTCAACAACAGTCTGTTTATGCGTACTGATATTCTCCTCTGGATTAAAAAAAACAGCATCGATGCCAAAGTTGACAGCTCCTTTAACATCAATTTCTAAATCATCACCCACCATCAAACTTTTATATTTTGGTGCATTGGCCGATTTGATGGCATATTCAAAAATCCTCTTGTCAGGTTTTGGAAATTTTACATCTTCAGATATAAAAACTTTAGTAAAATAATTTCTCAATCCTGAAATTTCGAGTTTTTTGTGCTGCACCTCCCTAAAACCGTTGGTTATAATATACAGTGCGCAACCTTTCATTTTTAAATAATGAAGTATTTCACCGGCCCCGTCAATCAGGTGGGTTAGTTTGGGCATTTCGTCCAGATAGAATGCATTCATTGCCACGGCATCGGCACCAGATATTTTCAGTTCGTTGAAAGTGTTTTGAAAACGAAGCTTTTTTAATTCGTTCTTTACCACTTTTTGCCTGCGGTATTCCTCCCAAAGTTTATGATTGTGTTTTGAATATACCTTAAAGAAATTTTCGTATTCAATCCCATTCTTATCTATTGAAAAATGGAGAAAAGCGGCATGCAGCGCATGGTAAGAATTCTGCCGAAAATCCCACAGAGTGTTATCCAAATCGAAAAAAATATGTGTATATTTCTTTTGTAACATTTCTCAAGAAAAATGGATCTTTCTTATTTTTTCGGAAATCCGCCCACAACTATTACAATTTCTCCTTTTGGGGGATTCTCTGAATAATAATTCCGAAGCTCAGACAGGGTGCCGCGATTTACTTCCTCAAACATTTTTGAGAGCTCCCGGCAAACACAGGCCTGCCGTCCGGCACCAAAAAATTCTTCAAATTGTGCCAGCGCTTTCACCAACCGGAATGGCGACTCATAAAAAACCATGGTGCGCGTTTCTTCCGTCAGTTGCTGAATACGTTTTTGCCGGCCTTTTTTCTGGGGTAAAAACCCTTCAAAAATAAACCGGTCGGTAGGCAACCCTGAAACTGCCAATGCGGGAATTAATGCAGTCGCGCCGGGAAGGCATTCAATTTCAATATTATTTTCAATGCAGTCGCGCACAAGTAAAAAACCAGGATCGGAAATAGCCGGCGTACCGGCGTCAGAAATAAGTGCAATGTTATTTCCCTCCTTCAACCTTGAAATAACTGAAGCGGCGGTTTTATGTTCGTTGAACTGATGGTGCGACAACAGCTTTTTTTGAATACCCAAATGGTTGAGCAGTTTGGAAGAAGTGCGGGTGTCTTCGGCCAGAATCAGGTCCACCGCTTTTAATACCGAAATGGCACGCAGCGTAATGTCGTCGAGATTACCAATTGGGGTTGGAACCAATATCAGTTTTCCGGCTTCAACCATTCTGGAACCTGCGTTTTACAAGGTTGACAAATTTCAGGCTGGTTTCGTTTTTCTTCCACCGGAAATTGTTCCGAAGATAATCTACCGCCTCTTTGATGTCGCTCATTGAATCGACCGCTTTTACTGTTTCCAGAAACTTTTGGGTGTCGCCGTCAAACAGTTCGCGGATGTACTGAAAACGATCGTTTATGCCAATAGCAGCCTGAATGCTGCTCACCGGCCTGTTTGAAAGCCGGTACTCCAGTTTTTGCTGGTCGGTTATCAAATCGTTTACCGATTTTCCTTTCAGAAAACTATCTCCCAGCCGCGAGTTTGCCTCTGTTTTTACATCTTCATCCCCCAGCATTTCTTCATCAGTTTCAGGCTCTTTGCTTTCATCTGCTTTTTCAGAAGATTTATTCTCCGGAATTACTTCTTTTTCTTCGGCCTTCTGCGCAGCTTCAGCTACCATTTCTTCAGCAGGAGGAACCTGCAATGCTTCATCAGATTCAGTTTCCTGCGGTTTTTCATCCTGAACCTGTTCCACGTAATCAGTAACTTCTTCTGTTTTTGATGAATCAGGTTCTGTTTCAGGTTTTACTGCTTCTTCAGGTTTCACCGCAGCCGCTTCCACTTTTTCTTTTATTTCCTCTACTTTATTTTTATCGACAGGCGGAATTTGCTGCTGAGCATCATCTTTCGATTCAAGAAGCTGTAAAAGTTGCAGTAACCCTCTGGCACGGGTGTGAATAAATTCAATTTCGAGGGCATCGAACCCCTTGTTTTTCTTGACATCGGCAATCATTTCTTCAAGCTCGCCCATGTCTTTCAGTAAAATTTTTATGAGTTTTTTATTTTCCATTCTTTGCCGGGCATCGTATTTAAAGTTTAATTTTGTAAAAGTACAAATTTAATTTCTTACTGAACAGAGACTGCATGTTTATTGAAAGGGATGTGAACAGCCCCAGAAAAATGGGCACAATCGAGGTGGTAACAGGTTCAATGTTTTCCGGGAAAACCGAAGAATTGATACGACGGCTGAAGCGGGCGAAATTTGCCCGCCAAACTGTGGAAATTTACAAACCGGCAATGGAAAAACGTTACTCGGAAGACGAGGTGGTTTCACACGACGAAAACTCCATCCGGTCTTCACCGGTCGATAATTCTTCGAATATTTTATTGCTATCGGGAAATGTGGATGTTATCGGAATTGATGAGGCGCAGTTTTTCGACAAAGGCCTGGTGGAAGTTGTAGTAAAGCTGGCCAACATGGGCATACGTGTAATCATTGCCGGACTTGACATGGATTTTAAAGGCGTTCCTTTCGGGCCGATGCCGGGATTAATGGCTGTGGCCGACCACATTACAAAAGTGCATGCCATTTGTATGAGATGCGGCAGCATTGCACAGTTTTCGCACCGGTTTTCTGAAAAAAACGAGGTGGTGATGCTCGGCGAAAGAGAGGAGTACGAACCGCTTTGCCGGAACTGCTACATAGAAGCCACGGGCGGCACATTGCCGGCGGCAAAACCTGCCAGGCAAAATCCACGGAGCGAAAATAAATCTCAACAAAGCTAAATTCAGATGCTGCACTATTCTGTTTCCGAAATAGTTGAAATTACGGGTGGAAAACTTTTTCCTGCTGCAAATTTTACGGATGATGCAGTTGAACAGATTGTAACCGACAGCCGCACCTTTTTCGGCGGGAAAAATGCCCTGTTTTTTGCGCTGGCAGGTCCGCGAAACAACGGGCATAATTATATCCCGGAGTTAATTAAAAAAGGAATTCAACTGTTTATTGTTTCCGAACGGAATTTAATTTCGGAAAATGCCACTTTTATTTTAGTTGAAAACACTACAATCGCATTGCAAACCTTTGCCCAAAATCACCGGAAACGATTTGATTACCCGGTGATTGGCATTACCGGCAGCAACGGAAAAACCATTGTAAAAGAGTGGCTTTTTGAACTGCTTTCTGCACAATTCAAAATAGTGCGAAGTCCTAAAAGTTACAACTCCCAAATTGGGGTTCCGCTTTCGGTTTTGCTGATGGACGAAAATTACAACCTGGGAATATTCGAAGCCGGTATTTCGCAACCGGGCGAAATGAAAAACCTGCAAAAAATAGTACAACCCGAAATTGGGATACTGACAAACATTGGCGATGCCCACCAGGAAAATTTTTCTTC
>CAYUBV010000289.1:2606-3715 GCA_964443035.1 uncultured Tangfeifania sp. | reverse complement strand
TATTTATGAAAATTTTATGCCACTCTGCCACAGACTTCATAAAAAATACATAACAAACAGAAATTGAAAGACTTAACTAAAACAAATATTCGAATCGGAGTGTTGACTAATTTCACAACCGAGGTTAAAACTCCACAAATCACGATCTTTGGGAAAGAATTGAAGTTTTGAGTTAAACTTTTACGAATTAAACCGATTGGCTTTATTACCCGACCTTCATTTTTCGATTTTTGCATATAAATATCCAGGCATTTATCATTCAATTTTGTAGAAAATCAGCGCAAATAATCGCCGACTGTTTTGTTGGTGCCTTTTTTAATTCACTCCCATGTTTGGTTTTTATTAAAATTTGTATCTGTTTTGCAGTATAATATTAAAGAAATGACTACGGAAGAGTTAAATGAAATTAAAAAAATCATCCGTCGTGAGATTCAAAAACTCACGCAAAAAATAACGGAATTGAAAGAGTTTACGGCCCCTGTATCGCCCGACAATGCTATTGGGCGCATTTCGCGGATGGATGCCATTCACAACAAAAGCATTGTGGATGCCAGTATGCGCAACCTGAAAACCCGGCTCGACCAGCTTCAGAAAATTTCGCAGGTAGTTCACGACAAAGACTTCGGCCTCTGCATAAAATGCCACAAACCCATAGCATTCGAACGGTTGAAAATACGGCCCGAAATCCGTTTGTGTGCAAGTTGCCTGGGGAAGTAACAATCTAATAATCAGGGATTAGATGCGTGCACAAACCGGTTGGATTCATTTCTACCTTCAATACCAATTTAGTATTTTTGCAGTATTATTATTTTCTCTTCATTGAATTCAAGTATCTTATAACCATATCTTTCGGCAATAAACCGGAAGGTGTTTTCATGATAAAAAACCACATGGGTTGGATCGTGTGCATAACGCCATCCTTTAAATTTGGTTGTGTCTTTCCATAACTGTGTCATCACCACCAAAATTCCTCCGGTTTTAAGCAGGCCCCAAAGTTTTTGCAGTTCGTGTGCCGGCCTGAAAAAATGTTCAAAACATTCTGTGGCAAATATAAAATCGAAAGTTCCCAGCGGGTGTTCCGGAAAAAACAGAGGGTCATAAAATTCACA
>CAYUBV010000289.1:0-2506 GCA_964443035.1 uncultured Tangfeifania sp. | reverse complement strand
GGTTGAAAACTTTTAGTATAACATAACGGACAAATTTCCATAAACGATCAATTCTTTGTTTAACCCAACTATTTCCCGCTAATTATCGCAGATTTTGTTTGTATTCATTCTTTTCTGCGTTGATCAGCGCTATCTACGAGGTATTATTTTTCTTCCTTATTAAGGAAAGGGGATTTCTCTTTAACAAACGAAATACTCAACTTGTGCATAGCCCGCGTACAGGCAATGTACAACAGGCTCCGGTCGTTAGGCCCGTGGTAATTCTTGTTATCGGCGCCGGGTACCACCACTTCATCAAACTCCAGTCCTTTCGACATGTGCACCGAACAAACAATCAACCCGCCCGAAAAAGCAGCGCTTTCTTCTGTGAGTAATACAGCATCCGGAAATTCTTCCGACAACTCACGATGAATTTGAGCGGCCTGTTTCTGGGTTTTACAAATAATTCCCAGCGAGTGGTGCTCCGATTTTTTGAACGCGGTAATGCGTTCCTGCATTATTTTCAGCTCCCCTGCCCTGTTTTTGCACTGAATCACAGCAGGTTCTTCACCGTGCCGCTCCATGGCTTCCATATCAGCATTGGGAATAATGGTTTGGGCAAAGCTGGCAATTTCGAAAGTTGAACGGTAACTTTTATTCAGTTTCATTACATCGGCGCCGGGAAAAACGTTGGCAATTTCTTCGGAAGACGATGAACTATAGGTATTTACCGACTGGCTGGCATCACCCAGAATGGTTTTTTTGCAGGGAAACAACCGCGCCAAAACGGCGTACTGTACCGGAGCGTAATCCTGCATTTCGTCCACCAGCAAATGTTTAACGCTCGTGAATGTTTTCGCCCCTTCCAGTTTTATTTTCAGGTAAATAAGCGGGAAGACATCAGAGTATTCGTAGGCACTCCGGGGCCCCATTTTCAGCATTTCCGGCATACCCATCCACTCGTAAAAATCTTTGTACAAGGCTCTCAGGTTGGTGATACGGAACATATTCTTCACCGATTTGCGCAATTCGTTGCGTTCCCTGCCCGAAATCTCGTAGTTGTTGTAAAACAGCAGGTCACGCTCAATGTCTTCCACCACTTTGTTAAACCGTTCAAACAGGGGCACCCGGTGCCATTTTCTGAAATGTTCCCCGATGTAATCGGCAGGAATGGGATGCCGTTTCACCATCAGCATGTCCGGCGTAAAATAGTTGTTCTCAATGTGTGCCAGGTAGTCATTCAGTTTTTTCACAAAACTAAAAGTGGATTTAAACTGAATGCGCTCACGAAATGCCTCATTGTTTTTTTCAAGAAGCGCGGAAACCTGCTGAAAAAAGGTCTGAAACCGGAATTTTCCATCCAGTAGTTTGGAGGCCAGTTCTTCCATGCCCAGTTCCGGGATTTTCTCTTCGCCCAGTTCGGGCAATACGTTGGAAATGTAGTCGGCAAACACCTTGTTGGGTGAAAGAATCAGAATGTCTTCGGAGGAAATATCCTCCCGGAAACGGTACAGCAAAAAGGCAATGCGGTGCAGCGCGATGGAGGTTTTCCCCGAACCGGCCACCCCCTGAATAATCAGCTCCCGCGAAGTTTCGTTGCGGATGATGGCATTCTGGTTGCGCTGAATGGTGGCCACAATGTGGTTCATTTTATCGTCCGATGCTTTGCTCAACTCCTTTTGCAAAATATCGTCGTGAATGTTGAGCGAACTTTCCAGCATGTATTCCATCTTTCCTTTACGGATGCGGTATTGCCGTTTCAGCAAAATATGGCCGTTAACAGTTCCATCCGGGGTTTCGTAATGTGCCGGCCCGTTTTCAAAATCGTAAAACAGGGCTGAAACAGGCGCCCGCCAGTCGTGAATCAGGTTGGCTTTCTCCACTTCATCGAAATATGCATGGATGCCCACATACACCGGGAAAGCCTTTTCATTGCCGTTTTCCGAAAAATCGAACCGACCGAAATACGGCGATTGTATCAGTTTTTGAATCCGCTTTTTGCGTTCCAGTGCAGCCTCCCCGGTAAGTGCCGCCGTAGTAACCGACTGGTGAATCGATACTTTTTCAGCATGGTCCATTCCTGCTTTATTTTCATACAGGTAATCTTTTTGTGCCTGCAAATCTTTGCTGTATCGCGATACTCGGTTGTCAATTTCCCCGAGCGCACTGTTCAGTTTTCCTTTTACCTCTTCCAGGTATTTCCGTTCTTCTTTTTCACTTTTATGAATCATGTTTTCCTTACTCTTTTTGTTCTGAAAAGGGTTCTGTTTTCCGGATGCCTTTGCATCCCGTCAATCAAACAAAAATTGTGGATTGAATTACACCAGCCTTAAATTGAAGCAGTTTTATGCCCCGCCGGATGATTGTTATTGTTTTGTTTTTCACATTGAGGTGCAAAAATAACAAAATCAGGCTGGCTGAATGATAAAGCAAGACAGGTTTAATAAAAATGTAAGCTTTGGCGCTGCTTCTTCATGCATCTTCCATTTTTCTGACGGTGCGGAGAAGGTAAAGAAATGCCGCCACT
>CAYUBV010000288.1:0-3737 GCA_964443035.1 uncultured Tangfeifania sp. | reverse complement strand
AATAAGTAGTGAACTGCTTCATGAAATGAAGGAAGAACTTGCAACCGGTAACCTGAAACCTGTAACTGGGTTAGCTGAAGATGTCATTCAAAACCTCGAAAAAATCAACCACCACGGCAAACGTGCCGATGCGATTGTAAAAGGGATGTTGCAACATTCGCGAACCAGCAATGGAATAAAAGAGCCAACCGATATCAATGCCCTGGCCGATGAATATTTGCGGTTGAGTTACCACGGACTGCGGGCAAAAGATAAATCTTTCAATGCTGATTTCAAAACCGACTTTGACCCGAACCTGCCCAAAATTAACGTGGTTCCGCAGGATATCGGAAGGGTGTTGTTAAACCTCATAAACAATGCGTTTTATGCGGTGCAGGTAGAGACGCAGAATTCTGCGTCTCTGCAACAACCACCGCAAAAACAACCGGATTACAAACCCATGGTTATCGTTTCTACAAAAAATATGGGAACCCATGTTGAAATCTGCGTAAAAGACAATGGTCCCGGTATTCCAAAAAAAATTTTGGACAAAATCTTCCAGCCCTTCTTCACCACCAAACCAACAGGTTCAGGAACTGGTTTAGGGTTGAGTTTGAGTTATGATATTGTAAAAGCGCATGGCGGGGAACTGTCCGTGAGGACTCCTTCGGAGAAAGTAGAATCAAAAGAAGGGGAGGGTACAGAGTTTAAAATTGTATTGCCTGCATAGGAATAGTGAATTCCTACAAACCAACATATTGAAATTAAAACGGAACGGAAACAACATAAGCTACACTTGAAATTTCATTCTGTTCTGAAAATTATCCCGGAGGGATAAAATGTTTATAGGAAACGTATCAATTTGCGAATATGCGACCCCAGCCGGGGTCGGACCGCTTAATAATCATCATTTTCTATAGATATGTGACCTCCCTGAGGTCAATCTAAATTTTTATTGAGTTTTTCAGCAGACCGTTAAATTTCTTATCCTTTAAAGGTAATTCCCAAAAGTGTAATATCATCCGACTGAGGCGCATCGTCGACAAATTCTTTTACATCTGCAAACGATTTTTTTATAATGGTTTCAATTGGGTGGTTCAGGTTGTCATTCAGAAAATTTTCGAATTTTTCTTCTCCGTATGCTTTTTCTTCCTTGTCAAAAGCTTCTACAACGCCGTCAGTATAAAGCAAAAGCTGGTCACCTTTTTTCAGGTGTAATTTTTTTGATTCGAATTTGAAATCATCCAAAACGCCGAGCGCCAGGCCATCTGTCATTTCAACTTTGCTAATCCTGTCTGCTGTAAGCAGGTAAGGCGGATTGTGGCCTGCATTTACATAGTCAACCTCGCCGGTTTTCGTATTCAGGATGCCGTAAAACACGGTTACAAACATCGATGAAACACTTTCTTTGCAGAGCAGGCTATTTGCATATTGCATACATTCACTAACCGAATCGCCTTTAAGTCCGGTGGCACGAATCAGTGTGCGGCTGACAGCCATAAACAGAGCTGCCGAAATTCCTTTACCCGAAACATCGCCAATTACAAAGCCAAGTCGGTTTTTATCGATGAGGAAAAAGTCGTAAAAATCGCCTCCCACTTCATGAGCAGCAACCATAGAAGCATAAATGTCAAAATTTGGTTCTTCAGGAAATGGCGGAAATTTTTTGGGAAGAATGGCCTGCTGTATTTCACGCGAAATGTTAAGATCGTGTTGTATGGAAACCAGTTGATCGTGTTCAGTCAGCCAGCGCCGGATAGAAAAAATTTCTCCTAATGTTTTTTTGATGGTTATTTCGAGATCGTCAAAATTTACCGGTTTGGTAATAAAATCGAAAGCGCCCCGGTTCATGGCAGTTCGTATATTGTCCATATCGCCGTAAGCCGATACCATCACTGTTTTCAGTCCCGGATTATTCAATTCCTTCAATTTGTTAAGCAATGTCAGCCCGTCCATCTCCGGCATATTTATATCCGAAAGCACAATGCCAATTTCAGGGAATTCAGTAATTTTTTCAAGGGCTTCCAAACCGTTTGAAGCAAATTCAAAGTCAAACGTATTTTCGCGAATATGACGGCGAAATTTCTGCCGTATCATGGGCTCCATGTCTGTTTCATCATCCACTACCAGAATTTTAACTGCGGTTTGTAAAGAATGGCTCATAAGAAAAATTTTATTTTTTTATTTCAGATTTTTACTAACCTGTTGTTAATTCTTCCCTATTCTGAGAACAACTTTGATTTACATTTGTTTATAAACAAACTATATAATAGATACTTAAAAGAATTTTTCGTAACTTTTACAGCAATTAAATGTACATCAAATAATCATGTAAAAAAACAACTGCAAATGAAAAATCTAATTACAAAAAATGTTCTGCCTTTTGGGTTGGCACTGGTTCTGCTTACTGCTTGTAATTTCTCTTCAAAAACAAGAGATGATAAAGGTACAACATCAAGTGGTCAAGAGGCTTATGTTGAAGTTGAAACTTTTGATGCTGTAAAGATCAAGGATGAGATTGTTGAAACAATTGACAAAATGCCCAGCGAAAAGGAAATCGTCATATTGTTGAATGAAGCCGGTGCTTCTTATATTTTTGACTTAACCGTTCCGTTTGAGCAGGCTGAAAAGCTGATGACTAAATCCGATCAAAGTTTCGGACTGGGGCTGTATTCTTTCGATTTACTTTATTCCAGCGTGTATAACCGCGGCGATGTAGCGGCTGAAATAACTGAAGTTTCCGAGCAATTAATTGACGAACTCGGACTTAGGGAAGAACTTATTTCATCAAGAAACCATATGGGAAGAATCAGGGAGAATGCAGATAACAAAGATTCGCTTGATTACCTGGTAACAGAGGATCTCAACCACTTTCACCGGCAAATGTCAGCAGGCGATCAGCCCGGTGTTTATGCGCTTTCGGTTATTGGTTCCAATGTGGAAGCTTTGTATGTATTAAGTCAGACCACTTTGCTGGCAAATAACAATTCCAAAATGTTAGATATCATGAGCGGGCAAACCGAACGGGTGAACCTGGTTTTTACCTTGCTTGAACTGATGTCAGAAGATGAAAGCATTGAGCCCTACTACGAACAGTTCAAACCGGTTGTCACCATTTTTGAAGAAAACCCGGAAATCACAGAAACGGAACTGGAAGAAATTGGATCTTTGATGGAGGCTTTCAGAGAGAATATTTTAAAATAGCTCTTGAAATCCGGAAATCCGCAGATTAGGTCCCTGTGATTTCCTGCTTTCTTTTTAACATATTACTTATGAACGAGATTACATTAAATGCCTTAATCAATTTATTTGCATTGTTCTCGGCCATAAGTGAATCGAACAAAGAGGAAGCCATCCGGAATTTCTCTTTATACCTCCATCAGCACTTTGGCATTTCCGACGATAATGATTACCTGAAACTTTTTGAAGAGTTGCTCGATTTATACGGGCTAAACGGAGAACCTGTCATTGCCGTTGATATGGTTCAGGAGGCGAATAAAATCAGTACAAACATCAGAAGCTGGCTCAAAAAAGATGAGCAAATTATGGTTTTTTTGCGGTTTCTGGAACTGGTTAAAAGCGGAAACCTGTCGAAAGCATCATTGCTTTTTGAAACTCTGGCAGAGGTTTTTGAAATCAGTAAACCAGAAGTGGATAAATTTTTTGCCTTTATATTTTACACTTCCACCGAACAGGTAAACACCCCGGATTTTTTGCTCATCAACCGCACTGAAAAACCCGATAAAAAAAAATACCGG
>CAYUBV010000287.1:0-3747 GCA_964443035.1 uncultured Tangfeifania sp. | reverse complement strand
GAATAATTTTGATGCGTGCAATCACCTGGCCTTTTTCCACGCGGTCGCCGGCAATTACAAACAATTCATCTATGATGCCTGAAACCTGCGGCTTGATTTCAATTTCGAAACGCGGAACCACCGAACCGGTGGCCACGGTTTTCATTACAACATCGCTCACAAACGGATTTTTTGTTTCATAAACTTCCGGTTTCTTTTTTGATTTGGTGTAGAGGAAAAACAGCGTTCCTCCAAAAGCGCCTATCAACAGCACAATTCCGATAATCTTAAATACTTTCTTCATGACTTCTTGTTTTTGTTTTCTGAATTTTCTATTCTGAATTTTTTATGTTTTTTCTTCGCGTATGGCATCAATTGGTTTTATTCTCACGGCGCGGCGTGCGGGAATTAAACCGGCAAAAATGCCTGAGAAAACCAACACCGTGAGCGCCGAAACAGCCATTTTAAAGCTGATTTCCGGTCGCCGGAAAAATATTTCATCGCTGCCTGATTCCAGCGCCATATTCAGCAATTCAAGCAATCCAACTCCCAGGGTGAGTCCAACATAACCTGCCATAACTGTAAGAAAAACGCTTTCAGCAACAATATGCAGCATTACCTTGCCGGGAGTTGCGCCAATGGCCCGCTGGATGCCAATTTCCTGTGTCCGCTCGCGGATAATTACCATCATGATGTTGCTCACCCCGATTACACCGGCAAGCAGGGTTCCGATTCCGACAATCCAGGTCAAAATCTGGATACCATTAAACAATCCGTTATATTTAATCCATTCCACTTCAATATTAAAAGAACCTATGGCCTGCATATCGTCGGGTGCAACATGATGGCGGGATTTCAGCAGTTCCTTCAAACGATTTTCAACCCGGCTCACCGGCACACCTGGTTTTGAGGTAACTGAAAAAAAATGAACGACATCGCCCATATTGTAGGTGCGCTGCATGGTTGAAAAAGGAATCATTATACTTTCCTCTTTTCTGTTTCCGTTAAAATTTACACGTGTTTCAGGATGAACAACTCCCACTACCTGAAAATACACACCGTTAATTTTCAGATATTGGCCAATCGGATCTTCATCTTCTTCAAACATCACTTCTTCAACCCGTTCACCAATAATGCAAACCTTACGGTTTTGAAGGATGTCTATCTCATTTAAAAGCCTTCCTTTAACCGGTGTCCACGGATCGATTTTATAAAACTCCGGGTAATCGCCGGAAATATTAAAAGCTCCGGCATTTTTCCCACGAATGGTGTTATTGCCGCTGTTTGAATTTGGCCCGAATAATTTTGGCGACAAATTTTCAATATCGTTAATATTGGCTTTTATGTATTTAATATCTGAATTGTCGAAGTTCCAGCGCCGGCCTCTCTGAAATCCCTCATGTGGCTTGCTGGTGCGTTCCGTCCAGAAAAAAGCCGAATTGGTGGCAAACGACTTGATGCCGTCCATAATTCCGTTTTCGAGCGCCTTGCCTGCCCCCGACATGATGATGAGCATAAATATTCCCCAAAACACCCCGAATGCGGTCATGAAGCTGCGCAGCCGGTTTTTCTTTAAGGCGCTTAATATTTCTTTCCACAGGTCTAAATCGAACATTTTGTTTTCTGTTTTTGCAGAGACAAGGCATGCCTTGTCTCTACCGTTTTTCTATTCGTCACGCAGGGCTTCAATGGGTTTAATGCGGGCGGCGCGTTTTGCAGGGATGTATCCGGCCAGTGCTCCCGAAAATATCAGCAGCAATGTAGCGGAAACAGCCACATTTAAATCGACAGTCGGATTGCGGAAAATGGTTTCACCATTTCCTCCGTTTGTTGCGGCTGAAGCTGCATATTGCTGTTCCACAAAAAAGTTAATCCCTTCCATCAGCCCGGTTCCCAGAACCAAACCGATGTAGCCGGCAACAGTTGTAATCAGAACCGACTCGAGCAGAATCAAACCAACCACCGACCGGGGGCTGGCGCCAATTGCCTTGCGGATTCCGATTTCTTTGGTGCGTTCTTTTACCACTATCAGCATAATATTGCTCACGCCAACCACACCGGCTATCAGCGTTCCTATGCCTATTATCCAGATGAATATTTTTATGGCTTCGAAAATCCGCATGGTTTCGAGGTACATTTCCAGTTTGTTGAAAGAGCCTAAAGCAGAACGGTCGTCTTTATCGAATTTGTGACGGCGGGCCAGTACTTCGCGCACTTTTTCTTCTACTGCACTGCTGCTTTCAATGGAGCCGGCATCTACGGTCACAGCAAAACTATGCAGCCGGTTCGAACCGTTAAATACTTTTTGGGCGGTGGTTACCGGCATGTATGCATTGCGGTGGCGTGTACTTCCGCCTTCCGTGCAAATACCGACTACTTTAAACGGAATGTTGTTCACTTTTACATATTCCCCAATTGCCTCTTCTCCGTTGAAAAGTGCATCATAAATGTCTTTTCCAAGCACAATTGATTTGCGGGTTTTTAAAATATCCACTTCGTTTACAAACCTTCCTTTGGTAATTTCGAGTGATTCCACCTCTTTTAAATCCGGATGACAGGTAATGGCCGTGTATTCCCCGAATTCATTTTTGTAAGAAATTTTGTTTCCTGAAAGGTAGTACCTTCCTGAACTGAATTCGATACCCGGCATTTCGCTGATTACTGCGTAATCGGCATTGGTAAACCTGATTTGCCGGTCTTCTTTCATGCCCTGGTGCGCGATACTGGTCCGCCCGCTCCAAATCCACATGGCATTTACCGCATCGCGCATAAAATTTTGTGCCACACCATTGCTCAGCCCGTTGCCCGAGCCCAAAAGAATCATCAGCATAAATATCCCCCAGGCCACCGAGAATCCGGTGAGGAAGGTTCGCATTTTATTTTTTTTGATGGTGGCAATTATCTCCTGCCAAATATCTAAATCAAACATCTCAATCTGTCTTAACTGTTGAATTCCGTTCTTTTAAAATTTTTCACCCAATACATCAGGAAATCACCCCCGATCACTAAAAATGATTAATTTTTCAATGAATTAAGCTATTTCCAGTTCTTTCCGGTACTGGTGTTTCCATTCACTCAGTTCGCCGTTTTTAATGATTTCGGAGATTATTCCATCTTTCAGGCGAATGATTTTGTGGGTCATCGCGGCAATGTCGTGCTCGTGCGTAACAATTATCACGGTAATGCCATCGTCATTTATCTCTTTCAGAATTTCCATTACTTCGTAGGAAGTAGTGGTGTCGAGCGCGCCGGTTGGTTCGTCGGCCACTATAATTTTTGGCTGCGTAATGAGCGATCGTGCAATCGCAACCCGCTGTTTCTGGCCTCCCGAAAGTTCATTTGGCATGTGGGTAGCCCACTGCAAAAGTCCCAGTTTTTCTAAGTATTCCAGTGCAATTTTGTTTCGTTTTTTCCGGTTCACTCCCTGGTAATAAAGCGGGAGCGCCACATTTTCCATGGCATTTTTAAACGAAATTAAATTGAACGACTGGAAGACAAACCCAAGCAATTGGTTTCGTAACTGCGCCGCTTTTTTTTCCGACATGTCTTTAATCAGCGTGCCGTTCAGGTAATAAGAACCTTCGTCATAATTATCGAGAATACCGAGAATGTTTAACAAAGTCGATTTCCCTGAACCTGAAGATCCCATGATGGAAACAAACTCTCCCTTCCCAATCTCGAGGTCGATACCTTTCAAAACATGAAGTGAGTTGCTTCCGGTTAGATAAGATTTGTGAACATTGTTTAGACTAATCATAGCTTTCTGTT
>CAYUBV010000286.1:0-3754 GCA_964443035.1 uncultured Tangfeifania sp. | reverse complement strand
CAGGATTATCTACCGAGGCGGCCCAGATTCTCGATCCGGATTATGTGGTGAATCCTACCGCAAATTATTACTTTATGGTAGCTTCAACTTTTATCGTCGCTTTTGCAGGTACGTTCGTTACAGAGCGAATTGTCGAGCCCCGGCTCGGGAAATACACCGGAGAAGTTTCAGAAGCAGATAGTAAAGTTGAAAGGCTTTCCAAAAAGGAAAGGAAGGGGTTGCTGATGGCCACCCTCACGTTTTTTGTAATTTTTATTATCACGCTCATTGGCTTAATCCCCGAAAATGGTTTTTTCAGAGGACCCGACGGAGGCTTTTTAAGTTCGCCCCTGATTGAAGGAGTTGTAGCCATGCTGCTGATTACCGCAGGAGGTATGGGCATTGCTTATGGTTTTGCAACCGGAGCATATAAGAACGATGCCGATGTGATGAACGGGATGTCGAAATCCATGAAAACGCTTTCCACTTATCTGGTACTGGTGTTTTTTGCCGCACAGTTTGTAGCTTACTTTAAGTGGAGCAACCTGGGAATTATCCTGGCTGTGAAAGGGGCCAACCTGCTCATGTCGGCAGATATCGGGTTGATTCCACTCATGATTTTGTTTATTCTGCTTTCGGCAACCATAAATATGTTAATGGGAAGTGCATCGGCGAAGTGGGCGATTCTGGCACCGATTTTTATCCCGATGTTCATGATTATGGGGTATTCACCGGAGTTGTCGCAGGTGGTATTCCGTGTGGGCGACAGCGTGACCAATGTAATTTCCCCCATGATGAGCTTTTTCGCTCTGATTATTGCTTTCGTTCAGAAATACGATTCCAAAGCCGGTATCGGGACAATTATTGCGGCCATGCTTCCGTATACAGTTGTGTTCCTTGTGGTTTGGATAATATTGCTGGCAGCATGGCTGTTCCTCGGTATTCCACTCGGGCCGGGAGCAGAAATTCATTACAGTTTACCGGAATAGAGAAATCGTTTTTTTTTTCTGATTACTGGCGGGTTTTAGGTGAAAGCATGTCTTATTGACTCGCTTTTATAAATTGCTTACATTTACAGCATATGTAAAAATCAGATTTATTCTGTCTGATTCGACTGAAATCTGAATGCAAAAAAAATTTTCCCGGCATGAAAAGAAAAATAAAATTTGAATATAAAATTACGGTTCTTTATCTCGTTGTAGGGTTAGCCTGGATTTTGTTCACCGATGCTATTCTTGAATCGATGGTTGAAAATTACGAAGTTCTTACAAAAATTCAGTCTTTTAAAGGTGGATTTTATGTGACAATTACTTCCATTTTACTTTTTATTTTAATTCGGCGCTACACAAAGAAAGAGGAGGCAACAAAGCAAAAACTTATTGAATCTAAAGAAAAAGCAGAAGAAAGCGACCGTTTAAAGTCTGCTTTTCTTGCAAATATGAGTCATGAAATCAGGACTCCGATGAACGGAATTTTAGGTTTTGTGAGCCTGCTTGAAGATACCACCCTTACAAAAGAAAAATATACTGTGTACCTGAATTTTGTTAAAAAAAGCAGCGAACGTTTGTTGAGCACCATCAATGATATTATTGAAATTTCAAAAATTGAATCGAAACAGGTAGTGTTGCATGCTTCAGAATTTGACTTGAATGAATCGCTGCAATTTTTATTTGACTTTTTTAAACCCGAAGCTGAAAGAAAAGGACTTCGGTTTGTCTATAATAATCTCCTGAATGACAGAGATATAATATTTTACACCGATAAAAATAAGTTTGAATCGATTTTGACGAACTTCCTGAAAAATGCACTGAAATTCACTGGAAAAGGATTTATTGAATTTGGGCTGAAAGATGATGAAACATCTTTTAGTTTTTATGTAAAAGACTCAGGCCCGGGTATTGACAAAAATAAAATACCGTTAATTTTTGAGCGTTTTACCCAGGGCGATATTGAAATTACCCGGCCTTACGAAGGTTCGGGGCTGGGGTTGTCGATTGCAAAAGCTTACGCTGAATTAATTGGTGGCGAAATCGTTGTGGATTCAGTTAAGGGAGAGGGGAGCACTTTTTATCTGAAAATCAGAAAAGAAATTGTTTTAAAATCTGATAGCGGTCTTAAGAAATAGAAACACACTCTTATTGCCACATTTAATTTTCAGCTACGAACCGGTGTTTGGGCTAATCTTTTTCCCTGAACAGATGGAAAAAACCATGCGCTTTCCGGGTTTCATCGTCGCGACCCCGGCCTTCCACCACGTAATAATAAACTCCCGGGCTGGCATAGCGGCCACCTAAACGGCCGTCCCAAACAGTTTCGGTGTAAGTTCCTTCAAAGCCCTGAATGTCATCTCCTTCCCAAAAATGAATGCGTTTTCCCCAGCGGTTAAAAATGGAAATTTTGATGCTTTGCATCGACCAGAATTTTACGGCAAACACATCGTTGGTGCCATCGCCGTTGGGAGTAAAAACATTGGGTACTGAAACAAACGAAGTGTCGACCACGATAAAATCTTCAATATAAGCTGTGTCCACGCAAACATGAGATTCCGACTGATGCTTTGAAACCAGCCTTACATTGTATGTGCCCGAATTTTCGTAGGTATAAACCGGATTTTGATCGTAAGCTATAAAATCGATACTGTCGATGGGCTGATCAGTATTTTCCGCTTCTCTTTTAATTTCATCCAAATCGCGGTAAAAAAACCATTCGTACAAATCGGGATCTCCGTTTTCCGACAGATTTGTGAAATTTACCGTCAGTGGTGCTTCCCCGCTTTGCGGATCCACTGTAAAATCTGCTTTTGTAACAATCGATTCATACGTAACATCGGCAGTTGTTTCGCAGCCAAAACGGTCGTAAACCCGGAGCGTGTATTCTGTGTCTTGTGTTGGGGGACTGAAAATCTGAGGAGTCTGAACGGTGGCAATGGTTACTTCGCCCTCTTTCCACTCCACCTGCACATCTTTAAAAACATCCAGTTCGCTGTTGTCGGCAAGGTCGTAATACCTCATTCCTGAAGAAATAAATGAACCATCGAGTTTGAACGATTCACAATTCGAATCGGTAACATTTGCACTGGCTGTAAACCAGTTGTTAAAAACCCAGGCACGATCTGTTTCAGTTGTTTCACCCTGGGTGATGGTAATCCGGTAGCCGCCGTCTTCGAGTCCTGAAATTTCCGATTGAGTGGCGTCTGTGCTTTCTGAAAAATACAATTCGAATTCACCGGTTGCTTCGTTGTATTGTTCCCAAAGAAATGTTTTGGTCCCTTCCAGATTGGTGGAAGCCTGCAGGATTGCTTCAAATTCGCTTTCGGAAGAAACACAAAAAACATAAATATTGTCGGTTTCATTAAAAACCGGGTATTCTGTTTGGGTTGTTCCTGTTGCCCCCGGAGCAGTTATCTGACCTTTAACAAAAGGAGAAAACAGTGTAAACAATGCTAATAAAATGAGGTATGCGTAACTTTTCGTCTTCATAAAAACTGCGATACTTTAAGCTACAATATTAACGTATAATTTTTATTTAATTGTTTCAGGAACTACAAAAATCGGAATTTTGGCTGGTCTTCAAACAGAATACTCAAATTTGTTGAAAAATGAGTGAAATAAAAACAGTGTTTGGAAAAACATCTTTTACTTTTGTGAATTTAAAATCAGAAAGAGAAATAAATGGTACTGGATTACCTGAAAGTTTTAAATAAATCGCAACACGAAGCCGTGGTTCAAACCGAGGGACCGGCACTGATTATTGCCGGTGCCGGGTCGGGAAAAAC
>CAYUBV010000285.1:0-3779 GCA_964443035.1 uncultured Tangfeifania sp. | reverse complement strand
ACAAATTTATCGCCCGCTGCTTTTTTGCTGATTTGGGCAGCGGCTTTGTTCAGTTCATAAACCTCATCTGCCAGTCCGTATTTTTCAAGCTTGAAACGGGAACCGCCAAAGCTGTTGGTTTCAATCATGTCGGAGCCCGCATCGATATAACTTTTTGCAATATCAAAAACTTCGTCGGGGTGAGTGATGTTCCACTCCTCCGGGCACTCGCCCGTTTTTAGTCCTTTCTGCTGAAGAAACGTTCCCCATGCGCCATCGGAAACCAACACCTTGCCTTTTTTAATTTGATCGATTATTTTGCCCATTATATCTAGTTAATCAAAGTTTTATGAGAGGTACATCTTTGTCATTTTAAGAAATGATTTCATTTCGTTTAAAAGGAGTTCCACATCAGAATATTCAATATTCACAAAAGCATCATAGTCTGCCGATTTTCTGTACTCATAGCAATCTCTGGCAATTCTGCCATATTCAGTTTTAATCAAACCTGTTGCAATAAAAGTTTTATTAAACCATCCTATTAACTGCAAATGTTTTGATGTTGTAAAATCATATTTTAATCCAAAGGCAAGAAGACAATAAAATACTGAATAATAAATTCTATTGACAGCGGCTGGAATTTTATTCATGGAAAATAATAATTCAGCGTCTTCAGCGGTATTAAAAGCCTGATTTATTCGGTATTCTATAAGTTCAGTTTTCCTGCTATCTTCTAACGTCATGCGTAAATTCCCCTTTTTAAGGCAGTTTGAAAAATCGGTTGTTTTCCACGCAAAGAATTTAATTCATCTTTTCCTAAAATATGCATATCAATAAAAGTTTCGTATTTCAAGTCAAGCTGATAGCATATTTCTGAAATTTTTCTTTTTAATTTCCAATCTGGTATGCTTTCTAATATAATAAGAAAATCATAATCTGAATCATCATTCGCATGACCATACGCCTGAGAACCAAATAGAATTACCTCCTTCAGATTATTCCCTAGTTTCTCAGTAAGCATCTTCTTTAATTCTTCAGATATTTGCTGAGCTTTCGTCATTGTTATAAATAGTTTCTGCTAAATTACAAAAAACTCACAACTCTTTAATCCATTCTTTTATTACATCGTGAGAAGGAACCGAACCCTCGGATTTCAATTTATATCTGACAGAAACAATCGCCGGAGTTTCGGTTGCTCCAAAAGCCGACATCTCAGGTTTACCAGAAATAACTTTGACTCCGATATTTTTCCCTAATTCGGTAGATGCCCGTTTAATTTTTTGCTCCAGTTCCCGGCCTTCATCTTTCTCCTCGCACAAAATCAGTATTTCACTTTTTTTCGACTGAATTTTCAGCTTCAGCTTTTCATTTATTCTTTTCTGAATGGCTGCAATCAATTCTTTTCCGGGTGGAATTTTTGAAACAAACACAATTTTCCCGTCGATACAAATGGTGGGAATATTTTTCACCATCAGCGACGACATAAAACTTACGGCTTCCATTTTTTTGATGGCATGCTCGCGCCATTCCACTACTCCCTCAAAATGCGGTGCAATTCGTTTCACCGCTTCCACCATATACTGGCAGGGTGCACACGACTCGGAATCGAGCGTAATAATATCCACAATTACTTTATCGGCCTGTCCGTAATCTTTCATGTTGAACACTTCCAGTGTATTTTGCTTTTTCTCGAGTGTTCTTACAATTTCCTGTTTGTAGGGATCGTGAACCAGTTCGGTGACAGCTTTAATATTTTCGGGCGGAGTTTCCATTGGGAGGTCGCAACCGGGTGCCAGTATAAATCCTGTTTTTCCACCCAAATCCATGCAATTCAGTGCCTCTTCGCGGGCATCGTCCTCTGTTCCCATCAACAATACAACCGTCAGTTTCATATTGCCGCCAAAACTGATTTTCTTTTTCAGGGCAATATCTTTCACATAATCGAGTGGAATGTTTTCATCGATGGAAACATTATCGGGCCGGCAATCGCACATCGCCTCGATATTTTGCTGCGCATGCCCGCACACAAAAAACGAACTTAATTTACCGCCATTTCTGATGTGCTGAAAAACCTCCGATACATAAGGAGAAACAAACTGGTTAAATGTTTCCGAATCGATTTGACTGGTCATGGGATCGACCACAGCAATTACATCGCAGCCGGCATCCATGTAATATGCTGCCATTTTTGATGAAACGCGCGTACAAAACTCCATTAATTCATGTACTTTCTCAGGAGCTTCGTAAAGCTGCATAAAAATATCGGTGCCGGCAAGGTGAAGGGCCAGTGTGAACGGACCGGTAATTAACCCGTACAATGCTGTTTCAGGATATTTTTGCCGCAAAATCCTTGTTGCTTCCAAACAGGTGGCAACTCGCCCGTCAGTGGAATCCGGGATTTTCAAATCACTGAGTTGTTTTCCTTCGGCCAGCGGATGAGAAATAACTGCCGGCGGCCCGGTTTCCGACCATTTCAGCAGGCAGCCCAACAGTTCGGCTTCAACCTGTAAATCAAACACCACCGGAATGCCATCCGGATTGTATTCTTCGATAGATTTACTAACGCCTTTAACAATTTCGTCGGCTGATTTCAGATAGGACTCAGCATTTGTGCCCGTTAAAAATCCGCCATGAACTCCCACAAAAGGCACCCAAGGAATTCTCTCCACCGGTTCGAGTGCAAATGCTTTTTTAATTAATTCAATCCCCCACAATTTTTTAGACATAATTTTTCTGTTTTGAGAAAACCGATTTCTCAATTCATAAATTTTTAAAACCAAGTACCGTATGTATTACAGGGAATTACGCCACCTGCGAATTCAAATATTCAACTAACCCCTGCGGATCGGGCGAATAAACATCAGCGCCGATTTTTTCGCAGAAATTATCGGTAACCGGAGCGCCGCCCACTGCCACTTTTGCTTCAGGAACAGCTTCTTTTATCGCTTTGGTGATTTTCTCCATGTTAACC
Organism: uncultured Tangfeifania sp.; assembly: GCA_964443035.1. Classification (GTDB taxonomy): domain Bacteria; phylum Bacteroidota; class Bacteroidia; order Bacteroidales; family Prolixibacteraceae; genus Tangfeifania. Next base: position 829 of record CAYUBV010000285.1, on the reverse strand, counting down.
ATGGTAGTGGTAAGCAGTGCTGACAGCCCGACAAATGCATTGTCGTTTTCTTTCAAAGCTGCCACAAACTGATCGGCATTTACATCGGTGCCAAGGTCAACTACTTTCCAGCCGTTTCCTTCCACCATCATCGATACGAGGTTTTTGCCGATATCGTGTAAATCGCCTTCCACAGTTCCAATTATAAATGTTCCCCTTTCCTTAACTTCGCCCGAGAGAAAATAAGGTTTCAAATGCACCATGGCAGTGCTCATGGCTTTGGCCGACATCAACACCTGCGGAACAAATACTTTGTTTTCACGAAATTTGATTCCAACTTTTTCCATACCGGGCATCAAACCTTTAGAGAGAATCTGTTGTGCCGAAATTCCTTCTTCCAGCGCCTGACGAGTCAGTTCATCCACACCATCCTGCCCTTTCATTTGCGGAGGAAACGGAGCGGCCTTATTTATTTTCCCAAATTCGATGCACTCTGCAATTTTTGAAAGTAATTCGCTCATGATTTTTTATTGGTTTTTTAATTTTCACAAATTTAAATTCATTCATCAAATCAAAAAATAGTATTTTCTTTGAAAAAGATGGAAAATATTACTTTATCGGGTTGAAAAAAAATTAAATGCATTAATTTTGTATTTTTGGTTTATGAACGTTTCAACCATATATTCCATAGGACACGGAAATAAAAAAACAAAAGATTTTATTCGTGAACTGAAAGCATTTGAAATTTCCTACCTGATCGATATTCGTTCGAAACCTTATTCGAAGTGGAATCCTGCATTTAATAAGGCCGAACTTGAAAATAGTCTGAAGAGAAACAACATTTCCTATG
>CAYUBV010000284.1:0-3803 GCA_964443035.1 uncultured Tangfeifania sp. | reverse complement strand
TTATTGGTATCGACGAATAAATTTTGCTGTCATTTCCGAGTGTTCACCCAATTTTTCATGGGACATAATGAGTAAATGACAGAGATGCTGAATCCGCCAACTGGCGGACAACATGACGTTTCAAGGTTACTTGCAGCCTTCATTAAACGCGTCACCCTGAACTTGTTTCAGGGTCTTATTTGAAAATCTGTCATTGGCAATCTAAGTAACGAAGATGAGAAATCTACTCCTCCAAAATGAGATTTCCTGCCCGTCCGGTCAGGCGAGCTCACCCGGAATACCGGATATACCAATGACATCAGAATGTGATTTCATGATTACTTTCATTCTGAGCGTTTTACTCTTTATGCCAATAAAAAAAACAAGGGGACACCCGAGATGACAGGAAAAAATCAACCCGTCTTTAATTCTTCCACCAATTTTTGAATGTGCCTGAAATGTGAGCCTTTCCAGAATAATTTTTTACAGCCGGTGCATTGCCAGAACTCATTGTAATAACGGAGCGTATCTGAAGGCAACTGACTTTCCAGTTGTTGTTTATCTGTTTTTTGCAGCATGCTGTTACAAACGGTGCACCTTGTGAGCGGCTCAAAACTGTTCTGTAACTGAAGCCGCTCAACCAGTTCTTTCAGTTGCTTTTTCGGGTCGTCGTTTCGCAGAAAATAGCCGTGTGTTACCGCATTCTGTTTCAGAATTCCTTTGTCGCGGGTGAGGATGATTCGTTTTTCACGCAGGGCAGTTTCAACAATTTCATCGTCTTCAAAATCATTTCTGAACAGTGTGTCGAAACCCAGTAACCGTAGTTTCAGGGCCAGTTTTCCCAAATTCACATCCACAATAAAATGCGATTCGCGCAGGGGTTTTGGCCGCAATCGCACCAATGGCGAAATATCCAGCGATTCGAACACCGGATAAACTGAGATTTTTTCTCCGCCCTGCATCTGGTAACTAAAATCGACCGCTTCGCCATCCACCAGGATCAAATCCACTTCGCTGTGGGGAATTCCAATGGCCTGAATCGAATTTTTCACCGAAGGACGTCCGGTAAATTCATAAGAAAATTCCTTCTTTCGAATATCCTCCGGCAGATGTTCATTCAGCTCCTCGTAAAACCGAAACACCGACTTCCGCAAAACCGGGGAATGGTTTGTGTTCCTGTTTTCACCGTTTATATTTCTCATTTCTTTCATATCCTGAATATTCGAAAGATAATAAATAATTCAACCTTCCTCAAATTATTTCATCTTGCATATTTTCAGTTATCTTTGTCCTTCATTCAAAAAAATTATGGCAGAAAAACCTTTAATATTAGTTACAAACGACGATGGAATTCACGCCACCGGTTTGCGCGAACTGGTGGAAGTTATGAAGTTTTTTGGCGAAGTTGCCGTCATCTCCTCCGAGGTGTCCATGTCGGGAAAAGGCTGCGGAATTACCGTCGATCACCCGCTGCGTGCCATTCCGGTGGAAAACATTCACGGGGTGCCCACTTTCAAATGCAACGGAACCCCGGTTGACAGTGTTAAGCTGAGTTTCAACAGCCTGTTCGACCGCAAACCAGACTATGTGGTTTCGGGCATCAACCACGGTGCAAACACTTCCATCAGCATTATTTACAGCGGAACCATGGGAGCTGCCATCGAAGGAAGTTTGCACGGTGTGCCCTCCATCGGTTTTTCGCTCGATGATTTCACGCCGGGAGCCGATTTTGCCAAAGCAAAAATCATTGCAGCAAAGGTATTCCAGAGTGTGCTCGACAACGGCCTGCCCATGTACACCTGCCTGAATGTGAACGTACCCAAAGGCAAACCAAAAGGCATAAAAATCTGCCGTCAGACCCACGGAAAATGGGTGGAAGAATTTGAAAAACGGGTCGATCCGCATGGCCGCGAATACCACTGGCTGGCAGGTTATTTTCAAAGTTTTGAGGAAGAAGACGCTGAAACCGATGTGCATGCACTGAAAAGTAATTACGTTTCCATTGTTCCGGTAACCGTTGATATGACTAACTACAAAACACTGGAAGAACTTAAAAGCTGGAAATTTTGAAACGGCGTAAACACAATCCGATGGATTCAGCCATAACAGGATTCCTGGTTGGTTTTTTAGTACCTGTTATTGTATTCTTTGCCGTGTTTTTTTTTGGAGAACAAGGCATTTCTTTTAAAAATTATGTAGGAAACCTCTGGCACCTGCACGCATTGGTAAAACTCGGAAGTTTGTGTGTATTTGCCAACCTGCTGGTGTTTTGGGGATTTATTAAACTGAAATACGATCAGTCGGCCCGGGGAGTGTTGGGAGCCACCATTATTTACGCACTGGCAATTTTAATTTCAAAGGCGTTTTAGCATGAAACGAGCATGTAAAATATTTGCACCCAAGAGAAAAATTAAAATAATGCGAGCCCGCCTGACCAGCATAGTCGGGCAGGTTCCATACGATACCAATAAAAACAAACAATTTTAATCGTATGAAGTATTACCTGATAGCCGGCGAAGCCTCGGGTGATCTGCACGGATCGAACCTGATGCTGGAAATAAAAAAGGAAGACCCGGAAGCCGAATTTCGCTTTTTCGGAGGCGATTTGATGGAAAAAGCCGGTGGCGAACTGGTAAAACATTACCGCGAAATGGCTTTTATGGGAATCGTAAATGTAGTGCTGAATCTCCGAACCATCAGCCGGAACCTGAATTTCTGCAAAAAAGATATCCTTGATTTTCGTCCCGATGTATTGATTTTAATCGACTACCCGGGATTTAATTTGCGGATTGCTGAATTTGCAAAAAAACAAAACATAAAAGTTTTTTATTACATCTCCCCAAAAATCTGGGCGTGGAAAGCATACCGCATAAAAAAGATCCGCGCTTTTGTCGACGAAATGTTTACCATCCTGCCATTTGAAACCGAATTCTACGGGAAACACAAAATGGATGTGCATTACGTGGGAAACCCGCTGCTCGATTCCATTGCAATGTTCAGAAAAAAAACCCTGCCCCGGAATGAATTTCTTACAAAAAATAATCTTGATGAACGGCCGGTTGTGGCACTGCTTGCCGGAAGCCGGGTGCAGGAGATAAAAAAAACGCTGCCGCTGATGGTAAAAATTGCAGAATTTTATCCCGACTTTCAGTTTGTGGTAGCGGGCGTGAACAGCATCGACATAAAATTGTACCTCCGGTTTTTAAACAAATCGGGTGTAAAAATCATTTTCGGCCAGACCTACGATTTGCTGAATAACGCCCACACCGCGTTGATTGCATCAGGAACGGCTGCTTTGGAGACAGCACTGTTCAATGTACCACAAACCGTAATTTACAAAGTGGAAGGCGGATGGGTGGTCGATTTCATCATGCGCAATTTTGTGTTCGACATGGCCGGCGTTTCACTGCCAAACATTATTATGAACCGCGAAATTGTGCGGGAATACATCCAGGTAAAAATGACGTTGAAAAACGTGAAAAATGAAATGGATAAATTGCTGTACAATAAGCAGTACAGAAACAAAATATTGGAAGATTATTCACGTTTGAGAAAACTGATGGGAGAACCGGGTAGTTCGAAACGGGCAGCAAAAAAAATGACTGAAATTTTAAAAAGTTAGTGTTCGCACAATCGCAAAGCTCAAATAGCTGCCATTTTGAGAGTTCACCCAATTTTGTTGGGCATAATGAGTAAATGACAGAGATGCTGAATCCGCCAGCTGGCGGACAGCATGACGTTCCTTGGTTATTGGCTGCTTTCATTTAGAACGTCACCCTGAACTTGTTTCAGGGTCTTACTAAAAAATCTGTCATTGGCAATCT
>CAYUBV010000283.1:0-3821 GCA_964443035.1 uncultured Tangfeifania sp. | reverse complement strand
GGTGGAAACGGAATTGTAAACGGAAAAACGGTTCACCGCAACGAATTCGGGATTTCCGATGGCATTTATATTTCGCCAAAAGGAAAATTCATTGCTTTTTACCGGAAAGACGAAACCATGGTTTCCGATTATCCTGTGGTCGATTTTATGGGACGTGTGGCTGAATATACCCCGGTAAAATACCCGATGGCTGGAATGAACAGCCACCATGTTACAGTTGGGATTTACGATATTGATTCGGGCGAAACAATGTTTCTGAATACCGGCGGCGATCCTGAGCATTTTTTGACCAACCTCGCCTGGTCGCCCGATGAAGAAAATATTTATATTGCCGAGCTAAATCGCGGACAGGACCACATGCAACTGAATTGCTATAATGTCTCAACCGGCGAAAAAGAAAAAACACTTTTTGAGGAAATTAGTGAAACGTATGTGGAGCCGTTGCATCCCATTCGTTTTTCGGAAGTGAATGAAAATGAATTTTATTACCTGAGCCGCAAAGACGGATGGTTCCACATTTATAAATACAACACCGACGGAGAACTGCTTCAGCAAGTAACAAAAGGAGAGTGGGAGGTGACCCAAATTTTGGGTTTCGACGAAAAAGAAAAGAATGTGTTTGTTGAAACCACTAAAGAAAGTCCGCTTGAAAGACACATTTACCGGGCAGATGTAAAGTCCGGCAAAATGGAAAAACTGACGGAATCGGAAGGAATTCACAACGGGAGTTTAAGTGAAGGAGGCAGCTACATTATCGATCGTTTCAGCGCGCCCGAAATTCCGTCCGAAATTTCTTTGATATCCAATAAGGGAAAAGAACTAAAGACGCTGTTCGCTGCTAAAAACCCCTTAAAAAATTACAAACTTGGAGAAAACAAGCTGGTTCCCGTTCAATCCGCGGATGGTAAAACTGAACTTGCCGGCCGGCTGATTTTACCTCCCGATTTCGATTCATCAAAAAAATACCCGGTAATTGTGTATGTTTATGGCGGACCACATTCGCAACAGGTTACCAAAGGCTGGCACAACAGCGCCCGCTGGTGGCAGTATTACATGGCATCGCAGGGATACATCGCATTTACCATGGACAACCGCGGAACGAATAATCGTGGTCGTGCATTCGAAACTGCAGTTCATCGCCAACTGGGTATTTTGGAAACTGAAGACCAGATGCAGGGAATCGAATACCTGAAATCGCTGCCTTATGTGGATGCCGACCGGATTGGTGTGCACGGCTGGAGCTACGGCGGTTTTATGACGCTCAACCTGATGATGCGCCATCCTGAAGTGTTTAAAGCAGGCGTGGCCGGCGGGCCGGTGGTCGACTGGAGCATGTACGAAGTGATGTACGGCGAACGATACATGGATCGCCCAAATGAAAACCCGGGAGGTTACGAAGAAACCAACATGCTAAACCATGTGGCAGGCCTGAATGGAAAGTTGCTGATTATTCACGGTGTGCAGGACGATGTGGTGGTGATGCAGCACAGCATGAAATTTCTGCGCGAGTGTGTCAGGCAAAATAAGCAGCCCGATTTTTTCGTTTATCCCACACACCCGCATAATGTGCGCGGAAAAGACCGCGTCCACCTCATGCGGAAAGTGAGCGAGTACTTTATAGATAATTTATAGGAGGCTACCTGCCAGGTTCATCGAGCAACGTGGTGTGCCATTTCATATATTTTAAAATGAAATAGAAAACAGTGGCAACAGCTGCAGCATAAAACCAGAAGTTGAAATCGAGCTTGAATTTAAACTGACCTGTTTCAAGGTTATTTGAGATAAAATCAAAAAGGAAGAAAAGGATAAAAATGGCTGCGATGCCGTTTTTTTCCTTTTTAAGTATTTTTTTCCAGCTAAATGGAAGCGAAGGTTTTTGGAACTTTTTAAGTGCAGGAATAAATGCGGGAGTTTCATCGGCCCAATTTTTATAGTCCTCTCCAAATTTATTATACAGAAAAAGTTCTTCTGAATACATAATTCTTTCATAATATATCCAATACAGAAATACAAAAGCCACCACAAACCAAAGGTTGGCAGTAATCATTGCCAGCCCAAGCCAGATGAAAAAATTGCCTATATATAATGGGTGCCTCACCGTGGAATAAATGCCGGTTGTGTTTATTTCTTCGGCTATTTGTTTGAGACTGTTTCTGCCCGATGTATTGGCTGGCGTAAAACCTACTGTTAAAATGCGTATTAGTTGGCCAAACAATGAAACTGCAAGGCAAATGATCATGTAGTTTGTTTTGGGGAATACTGTTCCACTTTCGGTTAAGTGCAATGTTTTGTTTACGAAAACTGCCATTCCCGCAGCAAGAAATAGTAATGGAAAGTTGCTTCTGTACCTGAAAAGAAAATCACCTTGTTTTTGTAATTCTTTTTTTAGCAAAATCGGATATTTTTAAATTGATTAGTTTTTTCTCAAAATTATTTTGCAATAATAACCATTTTTCGGTGTTCGGTATGTAATTTCTCATTTGTAAAAGTAGGTTGTTGTTTTTTTCAATACAATTTTTGAAAGCAGAGTTTGTTTATTTATAGTCCTTTGTTTTTTGTTTAGCCGGAAATGATATTTTTGTACTTCCACTAATATTTACAGAATTTGATTATTCTCAATCAAAATATTTATATCAGCTTATTTGCGTTTTTGTTAACAGAAATGTTTATAAAATCTCATACAACCAATATCAGGATAAGTACCATACGCTTTAAATTATTAATTCAGAGTAGAGCTGATAAACTGCTGAATGATAATAACTGGCATCAACAAAAACGAAACATTATTTAATGAAACCGGTTAAAATATTGTTTTTTATGCTGGGCGTTTTCGTTTTTTTGGGAGTTTCCATGTGGCTTACACCGACTGATGGAGCAAAATTAGGAGAATTTACTTTTCACATGCCCACCTTCGAAGAAATGTTGCTGGATGACAAAGTGGAATACGCCGATGTTTCGACGATTATTAACAGGCAGTTTAACATCGATTCGGCTGCAGTAATTGAAGTGGATACATTACATGGGGACACGATAAAGGAAGTAGTCCGGAAAGCCAGCTACGATTCATTGGTGAGCCGGATTCACAAACTGGAAATGACCCAAACCGGCCGGCAAGACCTGTATCGTTTTTTTGAAAAACTGGAAAACGATTCATTAACGCGGATTATGCACTATGGCGACAGCCAGATTGAAGGCGACCGGATGACGGCGTTCATCCGAAACAAACTGCAGTTAAAATTTGGGGGCACCGGAATTGGATTGCGTCCTGCTCTGCAGCCCTACGATTTTGTGTACACTGCCAAACAGGAGAATTCTGAAAACTGGCAGCGATATCCGCTTTACGGAAAAATCGATTCGCTGGTTGACCATAAAAAATACGGTGCAATGGCCGCCTTTTCGCGGTATGCACCGCTTACGTATGATTCAGTTCCGTTCATCCCGGAAAATTATTATCATGCTGAATTAGCGATTTCATCAACCAACTTCTCATTTAAGCGCACTCACCGCTATGAATATTTCCGGATGTTTTACGGCAATTTGAAGGAGCCGGTAAAAATCAGGCTGGGAGCCGACGGAACAATTGTATTGCGTGATTCACTGAAATCAGGTATCGATTACGGAGTTATAGAATACGATTTGCCGGACACAACCAGCAATATTTCGCTGATTTTCGAAGGGGTTGACAGCCCGGATATTTATGGAATTGAACTGGCTTCCCGCTCAGGAATTATTGTCGATAATATTGCATTGCGCGGCAGCTCGGGGCTCTTTTTCACTTTAAATGATTTTGAACACAGCCTGAAAATGTATAACGATCTGGA
>CAYUBV010000282.1:0-3832 GCA_964443035.1 uncultured Tangfeifania sp. | reverse complement strand
CCCGCGCATTGTCGTCGAGGCAATACCCTTCCTTTAAATTGGGAATACCGAATTTAGCATGTTGAATGATACCGGTGTCATCAGTTAAGCGGTTAATATGTGCAAGCGAAAACGGGGGAAGGATGAGCAGATCAGGCTCTTGTTCTTTTTGGGTAATGTCCAGCCGCACATCCTTCGCTAATTTTTCGGCAAGTGCTACGTATTTTTCTCCGGTTTTCGGCCAGGTAATCTTTTTACCAAATTCACCGGCGTTGTTTTTTAGTTCTTTTAATTCTTCCGGATTATCGAAGAGTTCTGTCAATGTTTTTGCCAGCTCATCCGAATTATTAAAACCAAACAGCCGGCCTCTTCCTTTTGCCAGTAATTCTTCGGCATGCCAGTAGGGCGTTGACAAAACAGCGGCTCCTACTCCAACCGCATACGAAAGTGTTCCGCTGGTAATCTGGGCTTCGTTCAAATAAGGTGTGATGTATATATCGCAGGCATACAAATATTTGAACAAATTCTGTTCGTCGATAAACTCATTCAGAAATATTACATGTTTTTCGAGCTGAAGGTTTTTTACCAGCCGCAGCAGGGAAATGCGGTATTCCTCGCCCGAGTGCCGCAGCACATTTGGGTGGGTTTTCCCCAAAACAATATAAACGAGTTCAGGGTACTTTTTAACCACATCGGGCAATGCTTTTATTACCGTTTCAATGCCCTTGCTTCGCCCGATGAAACCAAAAGTAAGCAGCACTTTCCTGGATTCAAGTTTAAACTCTTTTTTTGATTTTTGGGGATTGTAATGAATATCCGGAACGCCGTGTTCAATCAGTGCAATTTTTTCTTTTGGCACATCATAAATAGTGGTCAGAAACTCAACCGCTTTGTGGCTCATCACAACTATTTTCTGCGCCATTTTGCAAATTTCCTTTAAAACCGCCTTCTCGTTGTACGATGGTGCTTTAAGTATGGTATGAAGTGTAACAATGAGTGGTATTTCCAGCCGGTGAAGTAGCGGAAGGATATAAACCCCGCTTTGGCCGCCAAAAATGCCAAACTCGTGTTGGAGAATGCAAACGTCGGCGCCGCTTAAATTAATGTACTTCACTGCTTTTAAATAGTCTGCCTGGTGATCCTGTCTGATGATGGATTTAACTTCTTCGGGGTATTTATACGTGAGGTCGTTATCGCTTAATGCAACCACAAAGCCCTCATTTTCTTCATCCTGGCTGGCATTTCCATCCAGCATCGATTTAAACAGGTTGTTTGTAAATGTTCCGATGCCACATTCGCGGGGCGGATACGTGGCGATATAACTGATTTTCATAATTTTTTTATTTTAGAGATGAGACACAATTAGACACAAGACACAGGATGATTAGACACAAGACACAAGACGGAGACTAATCCATCAATGGCTTTTTCAGAAAAACAACAATGGGTTGTGCCTAAGGCATCCATCTGGGCAACCCATTGTTACCTGTTGGTCAATCCATTTTCTTAAAAATCAGATTAAACCTGAATCATTGTTTTTGGCCCTTTTTTTTGCAGTTTTGGCGGCCCTCTTTTCTTTCAGGCTCGATGCAGCTACCTTTTTAGAGTTTTTTCGCTCTTTTCCTTCACTTTTATTATTACCTTTTGCCATGATATCTGTTTTTAAATGATGTGAATTTATTTTTTTGTTCCTGGTTCCCCCCGGAGGGGTTTGGAAAGGCCTTTAAATTGTGTTTCCTTCATATCCGCTTTTAATCACTGTTGAAATCATTTTAAACCGGCCGTTTGCTTTTACAGTATTCGAAGTATGAGCGGGTATAATTATGCCTTCTCCGGTTTGCAACAGGCTGGGTTGATTATCGATAACAACTTCGGCCGCTCCCTCGATTATCTGAATAAAGGTATCGAACGGAGAAATTTTCTCGGCCAGCGCTTCGCCGGTATCAATGGCAACAATGCTCACATTTCCGGTGGTTTTCCGGATAATGGTTTTGCTCACTACCGAATTGGAGACGTACCCAATGATTTCGATGAGAATATGAATTTTTGATTTTTCTATTTCTTTCACTTGCATCATTTTCAACTTAAATAACCTTGTCAAAGTTACTCCCGTTCAATTTTGAAAGTGTTACATAATTGATGTAAAAATTTACATCATTCACACATTTTGGAAAAAAATCCGTAACCCGTATTTAAGATTAAAAATTATTCACAGATCTTCAAGTGTGTCCCTGCGTTCGTTTTTGAGTTTTTTGAAGTGTGACGGGGTAAGTCCGGTGTATTTTTTAAACTGATTGGAAAGATGGGCTACACTGCTGTAATTCATTCTGAAAGCAATTTCTGAAAGATTCAGCTCATCGTAAACAATCAGTTCTTTCACCTTTTCAATTTTATGGGTGAGGTAAAATTTTTCGATGGTGATGCCTTTTACTTTCGAAAAAAGATTGGCAAGGTAGGTATAATCGTAGCCGAGTTTTTCGCTCAGGTAACCCGACAGGTTTACTTTTAATTGACCTTCGGTGTAATGCACCAGCTCAATAATGGCACTTTTTATTTTTTCAACAAGCACACTTTTTTTATTGTCCATTAGAACCAAACCAGCCTTTTTCAATTCTGTTTTAAGCTGTTCCAGTTGTTGCGGCTGAACATCTTCAATTATATCGGCCTCACCAATTTTTACATAAACATACTGGAGCCCAAGTTTTTCAAGCTCTGCTTTCACTACCATCTGGCAGCGAATGCACACCATATTTTTAATGTATAACTTCAAATCAGCACCATATTTAAACCAAATATAGTACTTTATTCCATGCCCTTCAGGTATTTGTAGAGTTCGTTGTCAGTCGACAGGATTACAGTAGTGGTGGAATCGAACGTATTTTGAAAGGTTTCCATGCTTTTAATAAAGCTGTACAATTCCCTCGACCTTCCCGATTTGTTGTACGCGTCGGCATAAATCCGGGCAGCTTCAGCATCCGCCCTCCCTTTAATTGTTTCCGCTTCTTTGTACGCTTCCGATTGTATCTGGTCCAGCTCACGCTCTTTCTCTCCGTTGATCCTTGAAGCCTCGCCTTCGCCTTCCGACCTGAATTCATCTGCAATACGAATCCGTTCACTCTTCATGCGGTCGTAAACACGCTCTCTGACATCCTCGACATAATTGATCCGTTTAAACCGGAAATCAAGTATTTCGATGCCCAAATCTCTTGTCTCTTCATTCGCTGTTTCCTGGATTGTATTCTGAATTTTTTTTCTGCCCACACCGATGGAGGCCAGGGAATCTTCGACTATTTTACTTATCTGGGCGGTTGTGTCAGCCTCCCGGTTGGTGTTCCTTACTATTTCTTCAATACTGTGACTGGCTACCTGGTCGCGGGTTTCGCCGTCAATTATATCGTCCAGTCTGCTCTGGGCACCTCTTTCGTTGGTAAGACGCTTATAAAACTGCAGCGGGTCGGTAATTTGCCAGCGGGCGTAGCTGTCCACAAAAATGAATTTTTTTTCTTTTGTGGGTATCTGGTTGGGATCGCCGTCCCATTCCATAAAACGTTTTTCGAAAAAATTCGCTTTCTGAACAAAAGGAGTTTTCATTTTCAACCCGGGTTCAGTTACTGCTTCACCAATTGGTCTGCCGAACTGAGTTATCACCACCTGCTGGGTTTCATCCACAACGTAAATGCTTTGAGATAAAACAATAATACCGCCAATAATTATTGCGGCAATAAGTAATATTTTATTTTGTTTATTCATTTGAATATATTATAATTAATTATTTGTTTTCCAATTATATATGATTTGAAAAAAAACTTAGTCTCCTATACCCATGGAACTCCCATGAATGATTTATTCATTC
>CAYUBV010000281.1:2407-3846 GCA_964443035.1 uncultured Tangfeifania sp. | reverse complement strand
CCCGGTTCAATCACCCGGTTTTCATCTTTGTCAATCATCGAAAACTGACGCGGGGTCAATTCAAACTCCACTGTTTTTGTTTGACCGGGCTGCAGATGAATCCGGTTAAAACCTTCGAGCTGAACAACCGGTCGTGGTGTAGAAGCTTTTTCATCGGTCAGGTACAATTGCACCACTTCGTCGCCTGCCATTTCGCCGGTATTGGTAACATTCACCTTCACCTTTACCGATTCGCCGGCAGTTGTTTCTGAGGACAATTCCAGTGCATCGTATTCAAAAGTAGTGTAACTCAATCCGTAACCAAACGAATAAAGTGGCTCTTCATTAAAATAGCGGTAGGTGCGGCCGTCCATATCATATTCTTCAAACGGCGGCAACTGGTCAACCGATTTGTAGTAAGTTACCGGCAAACGACCGGCCGGATTGTAATCGCCAAAAAGCACATCAGCAACGGCAAAACCGCCTTCCTGACCGGGATAACCGGCAGAAACAATTGCATCCAGGTTTTCACCGGCCCAGTTAACAGACAGCGCACTTCCGTTTAGCAGAACCAGTACCACCGGTTTTCCGGTTGCTTCAATAGCATGCATCAGTTCGCGCTGCGTCTTCGGCAATTTCAGGTGGGTACGGTCGCCACCGGCAAAACCATCCACATCGATATCCATTTCTTCCCCTTCAAGCCGCTGTGAAAGTCCCAAAACCAAAACTACTGCATCTGCGTTTTCAGCTAATTCAACAGCTTCCTGCTGCATATCCGGGTTTGGCATGGACCACAACAAACGGGCATCTCCGTCGCCATACCAGTTTTTGTATTCATACACAAACTTGTATTTTTTACCGGCTTCGAGTTCCACCGCTTTTTCGTGATGAAACGCATGATGCTCGGTGTTATGGCTTAAAATCTTTTCACCTTCCAGCCAAACATCGAGCGTGGGCATTCCCCAGCACCCTAAACTGTATGTTCCGGAAACAGGCGGTACCAGGTAACCGGTCCACCTGATGCTGAAATCGTCAGCCGGAAGAGTGGGCACAGGAGCATGCGATTCCCGGTAAAAATCAATATTATCATCCACACGGGTAAATACCGGTTCTCCTTCCAGTTCCGCGTTATCGAAGTATTCGCCCGTAACTCCGGATTCACCTTTTTCTGTTACCAAAAATTCGCCGGGAATGGGATGCAGATTTGAAACACCTTCTGCCAGGTGCGAACCTTCGGCAAAAAGAATTTCAGTATTGTTTAATTTATTTTTAATCCCCTCCAAAACTGTCACCGGGTCTTTGGGAATTCCGTTGTAATTTCCAAGCAACGCTTCCCAGTTATCGGCATTCGGACCGATTACCGCCAGTTTTTGAATATTTTTTGAGAGCGGAAGCGTTTTATTTGCATTCTTCAAAAGAACGATACTTTTCTGCGCAGCTTCCAGTGCCAGTTTTGCATT
>CAYUBV010000281.1:0-2307 GCA_964443035.1 uncultured Tangfeifania sp. | reverse complement strand
TCATCGCGAAGGATACTGTTAAGCATTGGATTGGCGCAGCAGGGATAATCCCTGAACTGATTATAGGCGCACATTACGGAATATACATCACCGCTTATCACCAGTTCCCGAAATGCCGGCAGGTAAGTCTCCTGCAAATCGCGTTCGCTCACCAGCGCATTGAATTCGTGGCGGAGAGGCTCAGGCCCCGAATGCACCGCATAATGTTTGGCAGTAGCTACTGTTTTCAGGTAATCGGGATTGTCGCCCTGCATTCCTTTTACAAATTGTTTCCCCAACTGCCCGGTGAGGTAGGGATCCTCGCCGTAAGTTTCGTGTCCCCTGCCCCACCGCGGATCACGAAAAATGTTAATGTTGGGCGACCAGAATGTAAGTCCCTGGTAAATGCCCCGCATTCCACGGCGAACAAATTCATGATGTTTGGCGCGTGCTTCGTCCGAAATGGTTGAAGCAACATTAAACATCAAATCGTTATCCCACGAGGCTGCAATGGTAATCGACTGTGGAAAAACCGTGGCATAACCGGCACGGGCCACTCCATGCAAACTTTCATTCCACCAGTTATACTCGGGAACTCCCAGTCGCGGAATTGCCGGAGCAGTATAAACCATCTGGTCTATTTTCTCTTCTATTGTCATTTGAGAAACCAGGATATCTACCCGCTCATCAATAGGCAAATTAGTATCTAAATACTCAAAATTAGTGAATTGCGCAAATGCTGCGACACTCACTAAAATCATAAAAAGGTTTAAAAATAATTTTTTCATCGGTTATTATAAATTTAAGTTCTACTGTTCTGTTCTGGTATGGTAAAAATAGTATTTTGTTCCTATTATCTCCAAAATTTTAACGTATTTTGTTTTTCAATTACGGAAGAAAAATATGCCAGATAAATTTATCAAAGAATACCGGAACTTGAGAAATGAAATTGATTCGGTAGTTAAAGTCCTTGAAAATGAACATTCACCACAGATGGAATGTAAAGCCGGATGTGACCTTTGCTGCATGGATTACGGGCTTTTGCCGGTAGAATTTTTCTCCATTCTGGAAGAATTAAAAGCTGCGGAGTTTCAAAAGAAATCGTTAAAAGAAACTCCTGAAAGTGAAAACTCCTGCGTGTTTCTGCAAAATCATGTTTGCACCATTTACAAATCGCGACCGGTGATTTGCCGCACTCACGGGCTGCCTTTGCTTTTCACCAACGAGGACGGAGAATGGCAACTCTCGGCCTGCGAACTCAACTTTACCCAATTCAATTTTGAAAAATTTACCACGGAAAATACTTATCCACAAGATAAATACAACAGCAGGCTTTTTCTTTTAAACCGCGATTTTATTGCTGACTACAAAGAAGAAAAATTTGAGGAATTTGAATTAATTCCGCTAAAAAAACTTATTGAATATCTTTAAAAAAATACGTTATGGATTCACTTTCGTTGTTTAGTTTAAAAAACAAAACCGCCCTGATTACAGGATCAGGAAGCGGCATTGGACTGGCGATTGCCGAAGGACTGGCAGGCGCCGGTGCGAAAATCATTCTTAACGGCAGAAATGAAGAAAAGCTGAATGTTGCTGCCAAAAAACTGGAAAAGCAGGGAGTCAAAGTTGGCAAACTTGTTTTTGATGTGACCGACTCAAAGTCAGTTAAAACAGCAATTCAAAAATTTGAAGAAGAGGAAGGCCCAATCGATATTTTAATCAATAACGCCGGTATAAACATCCGTGGCCCTTTTGCTGATTTTAACGAGACCGAATGGAAAAAGGTACTGGATACCAATGTTAACGGCGCAATGATTGTTTCGCAGGCAGTAGGGCCGTTTATGTTGAAACGAAAAGCGGGTAAAATCATCAATATCTGCTCCATGCAAAGTGAACTGGGGCGACCTTCGATTGTTCCTTATACAGTTTCGAAGGGGGGAATAAAAATGCTGACAAAAGCACTGGCCACTGAGTGGGGCGGACAAAACATCCAGGTAAACGGAATTGGGCCCGGCTATTTTGCCACAGAACTTACCAAACCACTTAAAGATGATCCGGAATTTGACAAGTGGCTTTGCAACCGCACTCCGGCCGGAAGGTGGGGAGATGTTAAGGAACTTGTTGGTGCCGCCGTGTTTCTATCATCTGAAGCAAGTAACTACGTAAACGGGCACATTTTAAACGTTGACGGCGGATTGCTGGCAAGTGTCTGAACTTCCCAATCTTTAAAGCGTTCTTCAATAAATAAACAATTCTATCATGAAAAAAACATTCTTGTTATTGCTGACTGTTACGCTGATTGGAAGCGCAATGGCACAAACCGAAAAA
>CAYUBV010000280.1:0-3866 GCA_964443035.1 uncultured Tangfeifania sp. | reverse complement strand
CAAATAAAAGCAGATTACCAAAAAGTTAGCAACCGGTTATCGAATTATACCATCGAAATACCTGCAAATATGGTTGCTGAGTTTATTATGGATTTTCCTGAAAATGCTGTTGTAAGTGTAAACGGTGAACCAGTGAATTTATCATTTGGTTCGGTTCGTTTGGAGCCGGGAGTAAATGAAATTGAATTACGAATAAATTCTTTTTAAACAAAATTATGATACCATTGAAAACAGTAAGCATTCCGTTTTTAGCTGCTCTTATTTTTGTTTACAGTTGTTCGTCTAAAAAAGGGGAGAAATCAAATGTTACTGATCAACCCAATATTGTTTTGATAATCTCTGATGACCAGAGCTGGACCGATTACAGTTTTTTGGGGCACGAGCATATTGAAACACCACGGATTGACCAGTTAGCATCTGAGGGATTGACATTTACCTACGGATATACTGCGGTGCCATTGTGCAGTCCTGCACTTGCATCCATTGCTTCGGGCTTGTATCCATACCAACATGGCATATTGGGTAACGATCCTGTTTTTGATTCCAATGAGAAAAAGTATTCAAAGGAATGGATGAATGAAAGAATGAGCCACTATCAACAATACATTGACAATTACAAACAATTTAATACCATTGCCGATATTCTGGGTGAAGAAGGATATGCATCGTTGCAAACCGGTAAGTGGTGGATCGGTAATTATAAAAACGGTGGTTTCGATAAGGGAATGACCCACGGAGATCCTTCGAGGGGAGGAAGGCACGGCGATGAAGGATTAAAAATTGGTCGTGAAGGGCTGGATGTAATTTACAATTTCATCGATTCCACGAGTAATGCCCACCAGCCGTTTTATATTTGGTATGCTCCTTTTTTGCCGCATGCGCCGCACAATCCGCCCGACAGTTTAAAACAGAAATACCTTGAAGTAGCGCCCACTGAGGCAGTGGCCAGTTACTGGGCTATGTGCGAGTGGTTCGATATTACGTGTGGTCAATTGGTTGATTATATCGACCAAAAGGAATTGAGCCGGGAAACATTATTTATTTTTGTAACTGACAATGGTTGGATACAGGATTCGGAAAGGCCGAACCGGTATGCACCTCGCTCAAAACGTGAACCTTACGAAATGGGTATCAGAACACCCATTATTTTCCGCTGGAAAGGAAACATCGAACCTGAAATGAACACAACTGATGCTGTGAGCAGCATCGATATTGCAAGAACCATTTATGGAATTTGCGGAATTGAGCCGCCAGCTAACCTGATGGGAATAAATGTACTTGACAGCAGCGCACTTAACAATCGCGAAACAGTTTTTGCCGAAACTTACGCGCACGATTTTACGACCATCGATTCGAGTTTATTTTACAGAGTTGCAATCGAACTGCCGTATAAACTGATTTTACCCGATACAAAAAATAAACCTGACGCAGATATTGAACTATTCAACATAGTAACCGATCCGTTTGAGCAGAAAAACCTTGCAGATTCCAATCCGGGAAAAGTAGAGGAACTTAGAAAAGAAATAGAAAAATCATTTAACTAAAAAACAATATCGTGAAACAACTAATCCTTCTTTTTCTGCTGTCATCTTTTGTATTCAGTAGTTTTTCAGAAGAAAAAAGAAATTTGCTTCAAAAAGAAGCCAGTGAAATTGGTCTGGCTGAAGCGCTTGTCAAAGATTTTTCAGAACTGGATTTTCCCGGTTACACCGATCGCAGTTTTTGGGAAAACCTGCCTTCAAATCTTAAAAAACAATACATCAGCGAGGCAGAAGAATACCTCGGTTACGACTGGCCGGTGGTAAAAGCAACCGACTACCTCGAAATTATCCGTTCGGGTGACCGCAGGCAAGAGATTTATGCTGCGCCACGCAGTGCACTGCTCGCACTTGTTATGGGAGAACTTGTTGAAGGCAAAGGTCGTTTTATCGACCAGATTGTAAATGGCGCGTGGTATTACAGTGAACAAACCTGGTGGGGCTGGTCGGCACACCTTACCCTGCAGAAAGCGCCACACGGTTTGCCCGATGCCGATGAGCCGGTTATTGACCTCGGTGTGGGTGAAATTACCAACATCCTTTCGTGGACCTGGTTTTTGTTTAAAGATGAATTCGACAAAATTCACCCGCTTATTGCCAAAAGGCTGAAAGACGAAATCATGAAAAAAGCGGTGATTCCCTATTATGAACGTAACGACTTCTGGTGGATGGGGCTCGATGGCGGGCGCTCAGTGAACAACTGGAATCCGTGGACCAACCACAATATGCTTACTTCCATTCTGATTTTGGAGGATAACTTCGATCAGAAAGTAAAAGGAGTACAAAAAGTTGTCCGGTCGCTCGATTCATTTATAAATGATTATCCTGCTGATGGTGGATGTGACGAAGGACCTTCATACTGGGGCAGGGCAGGGGCATCGCTTTACCAGTGCATCGACCTGCTGAAAAGGGCAACCGGTGGTAAGTTCGATGTTTACGATAACCAACTCATCAAAAACATGGGCAATTACATTTACAAAGCTTATATTGATTACCCGTATTTCATCAATTTTGCCGATGCCGATGCTACCACCGGAAGCCGTCCGCAAATCATTTACAGTTACGGGAAAGATATCGAAGACCCTACCATGCAAAAGTTTGGTGCATTTCTCGCCGAAAAACAGGACTGGGGTGAAAAAACACCCGGAGGGAAAGTCGATGAGCAGATTATGCAACTGATGCACCTGGAAGAAATTGAAAATGCGGAGGCCGAAAATGCCCTTATCAGCGATTTCTGGCTTCCCGATACCGAGGTTGCAGGCGCACGTTATGAAGCCGGTTCTCCCGAAGGTTTCTTTTTTGCAGCCAAAGGCGGGCACAATGCCGAAAGCCACAACCACAACGATTTGGGCGCCTGCGTTCTATACATAAATGGAGAGCCCTGTCTGGTAGATATTGGTCGCGAAACATACACCGCCAAAACGTTTAGCAGCCGCCGCTACGAAATCTGGACGATGCAATCGCAATACCATCAACTTCCCAAAATAAACGGAGTGGATCAAATGCAGGGCAGGGAGTACGAAGCAAAAAACACCACTTTTTCGGCTGATGAAAATAAGGCGATATTCTCAACCGATATAGCCGGCGCTTATCCGGAAGAGGCTCAGGTAGAGAAATGGGTAAGAACCTACCGGCTTGATCGTGGGGAAAAATTTACGATTTCCGATAATTACAAGTTGAGCGAGGTGACAGAAAAGCCTACTACCATTAACTTTGTCACCTCCTGCAAAGTAAAACAAACCGATAAAGAAACCATGCAACTTAAAGGCAAAGGATTTACAGTACAAATGAAATTTGATTCCCGGAAAGTTACTCCTGAAATTGAGTTCAACGAAGTAACTGATACCGGCCTTCTCCGCTACTGGCCAGATGGCATTACCCGGATTGTATTCACCGTGAACAACCCGAAAACAAAAGGGAAAAATGAGATAGTAATAACTGAGAAGAATTAAAGTATGAAGTTTAAAAAGGTAAAAGCGTTTATTTCGCTTTTGATTGTGTTAATTGCATTTACAGGTTGCACCAAGAAGGAAGTTCCTTACATTTCTTCTTCCGAACAGCAGTTTATCATTGAAACAGCTACCGGCTATCTCGACAGTTTGCCGGTTACCGTTACGACCGAAACGAGCGAACGCAGTGCTGGCGGGCCCAACGATTTTTATTCCGAAGGCGATTACTGGTGGCCCGGCCCTGAAAACCCGGATGGACCCTACATTCAACGCGACGGAGAAACCAATCCTGAAAATTTTGTGGCGCACCGCCTGGCCATGATTCGGCTGAGCCGGATTGCAGGAATGCAAACATCGGCGTATTTACTTACCGGGGAGG
>CAYUBV010000279.1:0-3871 GCA_964443035.1 uncultured Tangfeifania sp. | reverse complement strand
TACCGCCCACACCCGGGCCGGTTGCTGTGGCCGACATTATAAATGCCCAGCTCGGGTGGGTAATTCTGTTCGGTGTCATCCTCGGATTTCCAACAGCGGTAATTGCAGGCCCGTTTTTTGGAAAGTATATTTCGAAAAAAATACACCTGGACCCGCCCTTCGATTTCGATAAAGAGCCGCAGGAAGTTGATCCCAAAAACTTTCCGCCTTTCAGCTTAATCGCCCTCATTGTTTCCATACCGCTGCTGCTGATCCTGATTAACACTTTTACCGCTCTGGCAGTGGAAAAAAATTATGTGGCACAATCAACCTTTACCGATATTCTCGAATTTATCGGGCACCCGTTTTCGGCGCTGATAATTGCCACGCTCATTGCCACTTACTTTTTATGTATTAAGCGGGGAATGGGTAAACAAAAAATCCTCGACCTCAGCACAAAAGCTCTCGGTCCGGCCGGAATCATCATTTTAATAACCGGTGCCGGAGGTGTTTTAAAAGAAATTCTGGTTGACAGCGGAATTGGAAAAATAATGGCTGAATCGATGTCCAATTCTGCATTACCCCCAATTTTACTGGCATGGTTGCTGGCAGCAGTTGTACGTGTAACACAAGGTTCAGCAACAGTGGCAATGATTACTGCAGCAGGGATTATAGCGCCGGTTATCAGCGAATTCGGACTGAACGATCCGCAGCGTGCGCTGGTAGTTATCGCCATTGCATCGGGTGCCACATTGCTTTCGCATGTAAACGACAGTGGTTTCTGGCTGGTGGGAAAATACCTGGGAATGAACGAAAAACAAACCCTGCAAAGCTGGACGGTAATGGAATCGATTATTGCGGTTTGCGGACTGGCATTTACATTGCTTGCAAGTTTATTTTTTTAACAATGATTTTTCAGCCACAAGACGATATAACCAATGATTTTCGAATTCAAACATTTTAATGATTTATCGAACCGGGAATTGTACGACATGTTACAGTTGAGAGCAGAGATATTTGTGGTGGAGCAAACCTGCATTTACAACGATTTGGACGGACTGGACAAAGAAGCGGTTCACCTGATAATTAAAAAAGAGGATGAAATTGTGGGTTGCTCGCGGTTGCTACAGCCGGGAACACGTTTCCCTGATTTTTCAATAGGAAGGGTTGTTGTGAAACAAAACATGCGCGGCACCGGTTTGGGAATCCGCATGATGGAGGAAGCAAAAAAATACATGATTGAAAAATGGAATGCCCGGAATATTAAAGTGAGCGCCCAGAAATATTTGCAGAAATTTTATGAAAATCTTGGATTTTCAGTTAAAACAGAAGAATATCTTGAAGATGGGATTCCGCATGTAGGTATGATTTATACAAAAAATTAACCTGTATATAAATCAACAGATTTAGATATAAATACCTGATAGTATGAGATTAAACACAATAAAAACACCTTTGATTTATTACATTGTTTATATCCTTTTTAAATAAGCGAATTAATTTAACAGAAATTTTTACTGTTAATCAGAAATTTTTTCCATAAATTTAATCCGAAATTAAAAATTAAACATCTCAACTATTCAACAATTATGATTATGAAAAAAATTATTCTTAAAAGCGTGAGTTTAATTTTGGCAATCTCACTGCTTTCTGCCCAGAATTTTAGTATTATGGCAAGTACTACAACCGCCGCGGTTGAATTTGACGAATCTGTTTTTTCCTACGACGATGATTTGTTACTGGCCGAGCTAAGCGAGCTAAATGAGCTGGACGCCTACATCGAAGCCAACGAAGGCACCACCTTCGATGAACTTTCGAATGAAAACAGCCCGCTTGTTGCAAACATTGAAAGTACAGCTTCGCCCATGGGAATGGCCGACCAGAACGGTGAACCACCGCTTGGTATTCCTTCGTTTCTCTGGGGTTGTGTATTTGGTGTTGTTGGGCTTGCGATTGTTTACATTATGACCGACAGCGATATGGATGAAACCAAAAAAGCCATGTGGGGATGCATTGCTTCAACAGCAGTTTCTGTAGTTCTTTATATGGTTGTTTGGGGAGCCTGGGCCTCAGCTGTTGATGCCACTTACAATTATTAAGAAATAATCAAAAAATACAATTTCAAAGGCTGTTTGATTTTTTCAAACAGCCTTTGTTACAATAAATTAACATGCGAATTACTCACCATCCAATTCTTTTATTCTCAGTTCTTTTAGCACTTAACTTAAATTTGTCGGCTCAGGATTATTTCAGAATGAGTGCCGATTTTACAACTAAGGTTAAGCCCGTTGAAGGAAAAATGAACCTTACAAAAGGGAAAATTTATTACGACAAATACTCAAAGGAGTTGATTTATGACATCCATTTCCCGGACGAAGAAAAATGGATTGTGCAGGATTCAAAGATTTATAAAATCACCAATGACTCTGTTTATTTCACTGAGGAAATTCCTTCGATGAACGAATTTACCGTATTTCATCTTGCACTCAATTCAAATCTTACTTACTTCGGACTGGATGAAGCAAAATTCTCTATCAGTAATATTGACAAAAAAGGCGACCTGGTTATTTCGTACTGGAATATTCCACCACACATTCAGAAAGTGATTTCGACCATTGCCATTGCCAAAAAAAACAACCAGCTGCACAGTATTGTTATTACCGGAGAAAACAATAAAATACTGAACAAACAGTTTTTTAAAGATTACATTCAAATTGGCGGATTTGAGTTCCCGGGGTCCATTGTTCAGATTTTTTACGACGAAAACAACAACGAAGAATACCAGGTGATGGAATTCAAAAATATTGAGTTAAATGATATCGAAAACGAAAAAAATTATCATTACAATTTTGAAAACTAAGCAGCAATTTCTGAGAATTGTTTTTATAATGCCTGCATTTCTGCTGCTGCCGTTTTTTTTGGAAGCACAGGATAAAAATGCCTGTGGCGTGGATGAGCTAAAAGACCTTTTTGAAACCCATAACCATGAAACGCCAAGGTACATGCAGCAATCGTCAAAACCCAAAAACGAACTTGAATTCCTTATGGCATCAGGGTTTAATATTTACAAAACTTTTATTTCGTCGCAGGATAATCCCAGTTGCGTTTTTGAACCTTCCTGCTCAGAGTATACTGTTCAATCCCTTCAACAATACGGCCTATTTTTGGGCACACTTCAGTCATTCGACAGGTTATCGCGCTGTCACCGCCTGGTAAAACCCAACCAATATTATTTCAATCCATCTAAACAACGTTTTTATGATCCCGTCAGGTAAAATTTCCTTACTGCTTTTATTATTAATGCTTTGCAATATTGGAAATTCGCAAAACCTGTTCAATGCTGAAAATTCAAAAAAATTTGCCCGTTACCTCGAAACCACCCGCCAATATAAACTGGCCGCGGTTGAATACGAAAGGATTCTAAGCATAGAAAAATCCGACCCTGAAATTTATGCAGATTTATTAAAAACTTACCGTCTTGGAAATATTTGCGCGAACAGCTTTCAAAACCTGAAGGAATTGAATGTTAATCGTTTTTTTTCGAATCCGAATGTTGCTTCTGAATACCTCAATCTTTCGCTCACCTGCAACTGCTGTTACACGCAGAGCTATTTTGCTGATGCGCTTTCGTCGGTTGGCAGCAACAAAAAAGTATTTTACAAACTGGGATATTATCTTTTTACCGAACAAAAAGACTCGTTAAGCCAGGTAACCTTTAACAATCTTTCGCTACTCAACAGCAACTACCCAACACTGTTAAATAATATTGAGAATATTGAAAGTTTTAACCGAAAAAGCCCGGGGCTGGCAATGGCCATGTCGGCTGTAATTCCCGGTAGCGGAAAAGCCTACTCAGGCTACTTGGGCGATGCAGTTATGTCATTTATTTTTG
>CAYUBV010000278.1:0-3920 GCA_964443035.1 uncultured Tangfeifania sp. | reverse complement strand
TTTTTATTGCTTTCCAGTTGAAAGCCGAATCGCCCTACCCTGTTCGCGGATTGTGCATTGCGGCGCCCGGACCGGATTTAGTGGATGAATTTGTGGATTTTATCGATAATGAACTGGCACCGGCCGGAACCAACCTGCTTATTTTGCGGGTCGACTGGGCATATGAATACAAATCGCGACCGGAGCTGGTTGGCGACAACCCGCTTTCGGAAAGCGATGTAAAAAAACTGGTAAAAGTTTGCACCGAAAACAATATCCGGCTAATTCCGCAAATCAACCTTTTGGGTCACCAGTCGTGGCACAGTTCACTGGGCAAACTGCTCGAAGTTTACCCCGAATTCGATGAAACCCCGGGCATTCGCCTGCCGCCACCGGGAACCTATGCATGGCCCAACGACGAAGGATTATATTGTAAAAGCTACTGTCCGCGCCACCCCGGTGTGCACGATGTGGTGTTCGATGTGGTGGATGAAATTATCGGGGCATTTGAAACCGATGCGTTTCATGCGGGGCTCGACGAAGTGTTTTACATTGGCCATGAGCAATGCCCTCGCTGTTACGGTCGCGACAAAGCCGAACTGTTTGCCGCCGAAGTCACCAAAATCCGCAATCACCTGAAAAAAACCGACACGGAACTCTGGATGTGGGGCGATCGCCTCATCGACGGCAAAACCACCGGAATCGGTTTATGGGAAGGCAGCTACAACAACACCCACCGCGCCATCGACATGATTCCGAAAGATGTGGTTATCTGCGACTGGCACTACGAACGCCCCGACCCTACTGCCGTGCTTTTTGCAGCCAAAGGACTGCAGGTACTCACCTGCCCGTGGCGAAACGGCGAGCTGGCGGTTCAGCAGGAAAAAATGATGCGCACTTTTATAGATGATGCCACCGAAGAGATGAAGCCGCGTTATATGGGGATGCTGCAAACTGTTTGGGGACCGGCCCGGCGGTTTATGGAAACGTACAAAGGAACCGGCGATCCGGATAACCCGGACCGTTCGGCGGAATGTTTTAAGGAGCTGGTAAAAGTGTGGAATGAGTAAATTAAACCTGAATCATTTTACAATCGAAATTACCAATCCAAACAATTCGGTGACAAAGGGAATGGAAAATTTTAATAACTTGCCAACTAAATTAAAAACCAATTTATCTAATAAATATCTTATGAAATTTTCTGAAAAATTTAAAAAGACAGCTTTACGTCAAGTTTTTGTATTCGCCGCGCTTATTATTGGTGTAACAGTTTCAGCACAGGAGTTCTATCAGTTAAAAGTTTACAACATTGAAAATTCCGGACAGGAAACGCGTATGGATAATTACCTTGAAAATGCTTATTTGCCGGCATTGCACAGGGCAGGAATTAAAGATGTTGGAGTTTTTAAACCAATTGAAACCGACGAAACAGCCGGCCAAAAAATATTTGTGTTCATACCGTTACGGAATATGAATCAACTGGACAAAATTGATGTCAAACTTCTGAAAGACAAAACCTATTTATCTGACGGAAAAGAATTTATCGATGCATCGTGGGACAATCCTCCGTACCAGCGCATGGAATCGATGGTATTAAAAGCATTCAGTGAAATGCCCGAATATGCAGTACCCGATCATTCAACACCCGCTTCGGAACGGATTTACGAGCTGCGCAGCTACGAAGGGCCAACTGAAAAAAAATACCGGAAAAAAGTGGAAATGTTTAACGAAGGAGGTGAAGTTGCATTGTTCCAAAAACTGGAATTTCAACCTGTATTTTTTGCCGAAGTAATTTCAGGAAATGCCATGCCCAACCTTATGTACATGACCACTTTTTCTGACATGAAAGCGCATGACGAACACTGGGATGCTTTTCGGAAACATCCTGAATGGAAAAAGTTATCGGGGATGGAAGAATACAAAAACACCGTTTCGCATTCCGATATTTGGCTGTTGCATCCCACTAATTATTCGGATATTTAAAAAGCATTTATTACCGGTTTTGAGACATCTGGCTTTACAAAAATGGCAAGGTAATTGATTTAACTCATTTGAATTAAGAAAATAAAGCGTTTGATTTATTTTCTTAATGATTCGCATCAACAAATTGTTAGATTTGGAGTTTTAAATACAATAAACTGATATAAATGCTTTATCACAAAACATATAAACATTCGAATTCAAAAACATGGGTTGTATTCGTTCACGGAGCCGGTGGCAGCAACGCCGTTTGGTTCAGGCAACTGCGTGAATTCAAGAAGCATTTCAATGTGCTGCTGGTCGATTTACGCGGCCATGGAAAATCAAAAAAGCATTACTCTCAGGAAGAAAAATATAAATTCAACGAAATCGCCCTGGATGTAATTCACACCATGAATCACCTCAAAATTGAAAAAGCCCATTTTGTGGGGATTTCACTTGGATGCATCGTCATACGTGCCATCGACAGGCAGGCACCCGGCCGCGCCGAATCCATTATTCTGGGCGGGGCAGTTACTCAGTTCAATTCAAAAATAAACGCACTGGTTTCGGTTGCCAAATTACTGAACTCCATTCTGCCTTACATGTGGCTTTACAGGCTGAATGCATGGATTTTAATCCCATCGAAAAAACATACTCAATCGCGCAAACTCTTTATTAAAGAGGCAATGAGGCTGGGAGAGCGTGAATTTATGAAATGGCTGAGAATGTCGGCCGAAATTAAAAATGATCTTCAGGAATACCTCGTAAAAGAAGCCTCTGCACCGGTGTTGTACCTGATGGGCGAACGCGACCACATGTTTCTGCCAATGGTGAACAACCTGGTGAAAAAACACCTGAATTCAAAGCTGGAGGTTATCAACAACAGCGGCCATGTTTGCAACATCGACCAGCCTGAAATTTTTAACCAGCGCTCAATCCAGTTCATCAAAAGTATATCAGGATAAAAATTATTAGTTTTGAAGTGATTTAGGAATTCTTCTGTTAAATTGAACTTAAATGACTGGAACAAACATTAATTTGCCGGATTGGATTAACGATTATACCAGGGAGCTTTTTTCGTGGGCCTTGCATAAGGTTTCTGACAGGGAACTTGCAGAAGATTTGGTACAGGACACATTTCTTGCAGCAGCAGAGAAAATCGATTCATTTAAAGGAAACAGCTCACCCAAAACGTGGCTGTTCAGTATTTTGAACAACAAGATAATCGACCACTACCGAAAAAGAATTCACCAGCACGTACAATTTGAAAGCCAGCATTTCTCAACGTTTTTTGATGAAGACAATAGCTGGAAGGACAGCCGGAAACCCAAAAACTGGCCGGAAGAGGAGGAAAAACACCTGCTCGACAATCATGAATTCAGACTGGTATTAAAGGATTGTTTAAATGCCTTGCCCGAAAACTGGAATATTTGTGTCAAGTTAAAATACCTCACAGAAAAAAGCGGAGAGGAAATATGTCAGGAATTGGAAATCACACCGTCGAATTACTGGCAAATCATTCACAGGGCCAAGCTCCAGTTGAGAGATTGTGTGGAAAATAAATGGTATAAATAAGACGCTATGGCAAATAAAATAATGCACTATCTGTTTCTTTCGTGTTTGAAGGCTACAGAACTGATTGAAAAAAGATTTCACATTGAACTTTCTTTTAAAGAGAAAATTCAACTCAAAATGCACACCATGATGTGTGATGCCTGCCAGTTGTATGAAAAGCAAAGCGAAATAATCGAAGATGAAATTCAAAAGCATTTTCATGAAAAGCCACCTGAAGCAGAAGACACTGAAAAATTAGAGAAACAAATTAAAGTGGAACTGGAAAAAAGTAAATGAACCTTTAGTCTGAAGTTTATGACCCGAATAAAAGTTATCGACCCCGAAGAAGCCACCGGCAGGTTAAAAGAGATTTACGACGATTTGGTAAAAAAGCGCGGCAAACTGGCCGATGTGCATAAAATTCA
>CAYUBV010000277.1:0-3970 GCA_964443035.1 uncultured Tangfeifania sp. | reverse complement strand
GGCCAGAATAAATCCAAAAGCTATATTCGACATGCCAAAATATTCTGAGATTCTGATTTGCCCCATATTTCCGGCGCGGTAGAAATCTTCAATCAGCGGGAAACTCTCGGTGAATGCAAAAACTCCGAGCGCCGCCCCAAAAAGAAAAGCAAGCGCATCGAGTTTACCGATTGCCAGCGCGCACACACTGGTGCCGGGGCAAAAACCACCGATTATGAAACCGGCCCCCATAATAGCGCCACCAAGGAGGGCTGAGTTCAGAAAAGTAGGATTAATATATATGACACTCAAATCGAGCAGGCCGTAATGGCCCATCAGAAGGACACCGGTCATTGCGGTAATTCCGGCAGTAAAAAACACCCGGAGAACGGTAAAATCGTAACCATAAAACAGACCTACCAGTTTTTTGGTTGATGAAAATCCGGCTTGTTCCAGGGCAAATCCAAAACCGATTCCCAGGAAAAATGCAATAACAAGGCTCAATTCTTCACTTATGATGTAAGGTACTAATGGTCCCATAATTCCTTTAATTTAACCAGAGTTTTCTAAAAAAATAAGCCAGTGCATAAGCAGCGCCAAAAATGACAAGCATGGTCAGAATCCCGCCGAGCGACAGCACCGACATTCCGCTGAGCGCCGATCCGCTTGTACAACCTCTCCCCAACTGCGAGCCATAACCAAACAGCGCACCTCCGAGTATGGCAGCACCCACCCGGGTGTAATTGGTAACACGCGGTCCTTTTTCGAGTTTCAGGCCCACTCTTTTCCCGATAACCCCCGAGAAAAAAGCACCTACCAAAACACCGAGCACTTCAAAAACCAGGAAATCTTTCCAGGGCCCCTGCGGATTTTGCTCATTGTAATTTTGATAAAACAATTCATTTTCAGCATATTCAGGCGCAGCCGATTCAACCGAAGCTACCACAACGCTTTTTACTGCACCGCTGGCTCCCAGCCCGCGCCCGGTAATGTATATGGTTGCCAGCAGCACCATTCCCAGCAGAAATCCCGCCAGGTAAGGATTCATATAGGGTTTCGCATTTTTGAATTCACCTTGTCCCATGAGTTTTATTTTTTTATTCCGATAATCTTTACTTTCAATTAATTCAATACAGCTTCCGGCGTTTCTTCGCGCTTTGCTGTTTCATCGTCTTCTTCCTCTTCCAAATCTTCATACCCGGTAACCATTGCACGGATATTTGAAGTTGGGGTATGCCCGGTGGTGGTCATGTAAACATGAACCACCAGAAAAACCATCAGTAAAATAGCTCCCAGTGTGTGCCAGAATGCAATGCTTTCGAGCGAAATATCACTGACTACCACAATTTCATTGCGGTCGATGGTTTTGTGAAACATGTAAATGATGCCCGAAATGACGGTTACAGGAATCAGCACCAGTTTAAATCCCAGGTAAACGACGCGCTGTAAAGGATTAAGTTTTGTAACTTCAGTTTTGTGTGTCGGATGCTTTTCGCCTTTAAACATACCGATGCCGTAGAATCGGATTTGCGCCATCAATTTATTGGTTGTCGGAATGTACTGCCGCCATTCACCGGTTACAAAATGCCAGAAAATGGCAAATATTATCAATCCGATAAGCATCCATGAACCCATCCGGTGGAAACGGGCAGCGTGTTCAAATCCTAAAATATTGAATGTCCCGTGAACTTCAAAACCGGTCAGAGCCAGAAAAATAATCAGTGTGGCTTGTGTCCAGTGCCAAAACCGCTCGAACCCTTTGTAAACATATACTTTTCTCATATCGAATTATTTATTCTGAGTTGATTCGTTTTCGTAATCGATTACTTTCATTTCGTACTTCTTTTTCCTGATGGAAATCAGAACCCGTATTGCAGCATGAACCAACACACCGAAAAGCGCACCGAAGAAGAGCAAAGCTCCCAATCCGTCGAGAAGTTTGTTGTAATCGCGGCCCGGCAAATAGAAACCGCTTAATTGTGCCAAACGCCCTTCGTCTGATCGCGTGTGGCATTCGGCACAACTCACCGACTGATCGGCAGGTGATACCATGTGATTTACCGGCCAGTACATTTCGGTTTTCACAAAATCGTACTCGCCGCTGTAAGGCAGGCCAACCCTTTGCATACCGGCAGCCACGGCTGTTTCCCAGTTAAAATCTTTCCAGTAAGCGCTGTCGCCTTTACTTTCAGCAAAAAGTTTAGGCTGAATCAGCGTTTTGTATTTTGTATCATAAATCTGGTCGCCGGTATGGATTTTTACAGGAATTATTTTCGAATCCGGGTCATCATGCGAACCGTTCAGTGTGTTCATCTGCACAGGTAAAGATTGAATCGTGTCGCCCAAAAGATAATGGTCGGCAGTTCCGTTAAACCACATATAATCGGGCTTTACGTTTTTGGCCCATATAAACGTACCTTTAATCGACTGGTACTCAACGGTGCTGTCGCTGCTGAATTCTTTATAGGGTTCACCCTCACGAAGTTCACCGGCATCCGACCATTTCCATGCCATTTTAGTCGCATTTTCCTTTGCATAAACAGGAATGTGACACGTCTGACATGAAACCTTTGCAGTATGCCGGTTCAAAATATCATCGAAATGCGGAGTTCCTGTATGACATTGTTCGCAGGTGGCGCGTTTGGTATCGGTAGATGAAACGGAATAGAGACGCCCTTTCATCCGGTGGTTTTCGGCAGTGTGGCATTCAACACACGACATGTCCATTCCGTTTGCAGCCATATGCACATCTACCTGCCGGTCGGTATTGAGCAGCGCCACTTCAAGGTCGCCGTGCTTTACGTTATTGCCGCCGCCGCTAAAAAAGTGACAGCTTCCGCAGTTAATTTTATCGGGAGCTCCAACACCCTGTGCAACTTGTGTGAGGTTCACCGTGCGATCAGGATACCCGGCTGTAGACGCACCTTTTTTATACTCGTCGCTGTTATCATGGCAAACCATGCAATCCACATTCCGGGCATTTTCAAAATCAAATTCATTGTTTGTCATTCCAAACCCGATGTGACACTTGGCACACGCCATTTCGTTCGACTGTGCGCCCAGGCAAAAATTATTCAGCACATTTTTCTTTCCGGCAGCCGTCACGCCCCGGCCTTCGATGTATGAAACACGCTCCCAGTTCCAGTGCGCCGATTTCATTACCTCTTTGTGCCGCTCGGTATGGCAACTGATACAGGCTTCGGTAACATCCTGCGGAGTTTCAAATTCGCGCTGGAGTTCAGGCAATTTACTGTGATCGATGGAAGACACCGGTTTAATGGCGTATTCCTGCTTTAATTCTTCCAGTTTCAGGTTGTAATATTCATTCTCGGTATTTACAAAGTTGATGATTGCCAACATCCCGATAAATAGCACTATAACAACAAAAATCGTTTTTTTCATTCTGTTCGCTCTATATTTGAAATTGAATGATTTGTATTTCCGAATGCAAAATTATCTAATTATCTATATATAACAATTTGAAAATATTTAAACAGGACCATGCAAAATACGAATTCAGAAATAAATATTTGAAAAACAACAAAATAGACCCACAATGTTATAAAACACAATTGCTTAATCTATACTGATTCTAAAGAATTCACCTGAAACCATGCAGTTTTGAAATCCTGCCTTATGCTCTGAATACTGCCCTCTAATTTAAAAATTTTCTGGTTGAAATTTGAAACTGAATGACAACATTTTTTAGAATTTGTGACTTTTATCCTGTCAGGGTGGTAATTATCTTTGTAATTTTTCCGCCTTTATTTCAACTGGAAAACAGGTATAAATCATAATTTAATAAATTACTTATGCAGAAAATCACTTTTTTATTGATTACTCTACTCATGGTCAGCTCGGTAACGATGGCCAAAAAGAAAAAAGATGCTGAAGAAAAAGGCGACACCGTTATTACGAGCAGCCTGGTTAGCGGACTGAAATTCCGGGGGATTGGACCGGCCTGGGCCAGCGGACGAATATCCGATTTTGC
>CAYUBV010000276.1:0-3987 GCA_964443035.1 uncultured Tangfeifania sp. | reverse complement strand
GGGATTATAAAATGGAATGAATTATGATGAATTAAATGAAAATCTTTAAAAATATAGGGCAATTTTTCGATATCTGTTTAAAAATCCTTTTGAATATTCTCCTGCTTTGAAAATATATATTCTGATTCGAAAATATCATTTTGATTAACACTTAATTTTCTTTTAACAAATGGAATAAATTCAGGATTCATTTCATATCCAAAAGAATTTCTATTTAGGTTCCTTGCAGCAAGAGATGTTGTTCCACTACCAAGAAATGGGTCAAGGACAATGTCACCAACAAACGAAAACATCTTAATCAATCTTCTCGGTAATTCTTCCGGGAACATGGCAATATGTCCATCCTGTTTTGCTCCCCCAAAATACCAATGCCCATCAAAATAAGTTTTCCATTCTTCTTTTGTCATTCTGGACATTTCTTTAATTTCTTTTGATGGCTTTTTGGGAACCCCTAATTTTTTGAAGATTAATATAAATTCATAATCAATTGAAATAATCCCATTTTTAGGATAAGGATAACTACCCATTAATGAAGCTCCACCAGTAGTATTTGATGTTGTTTTTTTTTGCCACATTATTGCTCCCATATAATCAAAACCCATGGCTTCACAAAACTTTATTATTTCAGTTCGTATAGGAATTACTTTATATCTTCCGTAGTATACAGCTCTTGCAAATTGGTCTCCTATGTTTACACATAACCGGCTACCACTATCTAATACCCTATAACACTCTTTCCAAACTATATTTAAATGGTTAATATACTCTTCATAACTGTCATTATAGCCGATTTGATTTTCGGTGCCATAATCTTTTAATTGCCAATAAGGAGGAGATGTAATTACCAAATCAACTGAATTATCAGGTAATTCATCCATATTTCTGCTATCCCCGTTAATTATTCTATGCTTTGTCTTAAATTCCATTTTGATTTATCCATTTGTTAAAAACAAAAGTACTCATTTTCGTTTGTAAATTTAGTTTTTCGTCTCCATACATTTTTTTGGTTTTCAACATTAAAAATTAGATTTTTTTTTAGTTATACGAACAATACAAACACAAAATTCTTCAATTCATTCTTTCTTTTTATTTTTGCCAAAATTTTCAGGGAAATTTGGAACCTGCAACATTTCTAAAATACTTTAAGGGGCATCCTCATTTTGAGCTACTGGCCAAAAAACTGACTGCCCCCCCGGGTGAAAAAATTCACCTGCACGGACTTATTGGCTCTGCCAAAACCATTTGGGTAGCCAATCTTTTTGAAAAACTTCAGCAAAATATGGTGCTGCTTCTCAATGAACGTGAGGAAGCCGCCTATTTTTACGACGACCTGAATAACCTTGGATTCGGAGAAGCAGCACTGTTTTTCCCTTCGTCGTACAAACGCTCGGTGCAGTACGGGCAACCGGAGCAGGAAAACATTGTGCAGCGCACCGAAGTGCTGAACAAGCTGAACGAAAAAGAGTCATCCTACATTGTGGTGACTTACCCCGAAGCGCTGGTTGAAAAGGTGATTTCAGATTCCAACCTGGAGTTGAACACCCTACAGGTAAAAACCGGCGATAAAATTTCCATCGATTTCATCAACGAATTTTTGTATGAATACGGCTTTGAGCGGGTAGATTTTGTCTATTCTCCCGGCCAGTTTTCGGTGCGCGGAAGCATTGTCGATATTTTCTCCTATTCCAATGAAGACCCGTACCGGCTCGATTTTTTTGGCGATGAAGTGGATTCCATCCGAAGTTTCGACATCGACAACCAGATTTCAAAAGATACGTTCAAAAAAATAACGATTGTCCCCAACATTCAGAATGAAAAAATGGAGGGGCAACGCATTTCGTTTCCCGAATTTATAGCGGAAAGCACGCTTTGGTTCGGCAACAACCTGAATCCGTTTTTCGACCAGATTTCAGCTACCCACCGGCAAACCATTATGAACCGGACCGAAGAAGATAATATAACTGAGCTGATTGCTACAGGAGAAGAAATCAAACAGTTACTCGATAGTAAAACTGTCTGCGACTGGGGATTCGACCAGTGTTACACCCCCGATGAAACCTTCTCTTTTTCAAATTCCCGGCAACCGGTTTTCAACAAAAACTTCAACCTGCTGGGAGAAAACATGCTGGAATACCAGGAAAATAATTACGAAGTATTTATTCTTTCAAACCAGGAAAAACAGATTGAACGGTTGCAGGCCATTTTCCGCGATTCGGATGTGAAAGTGCAGTTTACACCGGTGAATTTTATTTTGCATGAAGGCTTTGTGGAGCATAACCTGAACCTGTGTTGCTACACCGACCACCAGGTTTTTGAACGCTACCACCGCTTTAAACTGAAAACCCGGAAAGCCCAGCGGGAAGCCATTTCGCTAAAAGAACTCAACAAACTGCACCCGGGAGATTATGTGGTGCATGTGGATCACGGAATCGGGAAATTTGCCGGCCTGGCACGCACCGAAGTAAACGGCAAAGTTCAGGAAGTAATTCGGCTGGTCTACAAAAACAATGACTCGCTGCTGATAAATATCCATTCGCTGCACCGCATTTCAAAATACAAAGGCAAGGACGGAACCGAACCCACCCTGAACAAACTGGGCACCGGCGCCTGGCAAAAAATGAAAAACCGCACCAAAGCAAAAGTTAAAGACATTGCCAAAGAACTGATTGCTTTGTATGCCGAGCGGCTGGCCGAAAGAGGTTTTGCCTTTACGCCCGACTCATACCTGCAAACGGAGCTGGAAGCCTCGTTTATTTATGAAGACACCCCCGACCAGGAAAAAGCAACCACCGCGGTGAAAGAAGACATGGAAAAACAGGTGCCGATGGACCGGCTGGTTTGCGGCGATGTGGGATTCGGGAAAACAGAGGTGGCCATCCGTGCTGCTTTTAAAGCGGTAACCGACAGCAAACAGGTGGCAGTGCTTGTGCCAACAACGATTTTGGCGCTGCAGCATTACAAAACTTTCTCGGAACGGCTGACCGACTTTCCGGTGCGAATTGCCTACATCAGCCGGTTGAAACCTTCAGCCGAAATCAGGCAAACCCTGAAAGATCTGGAAGCCGGAAAAATCGATATTCTTATTGGCACACACCGGTTAGTGAGCAAAGATGTAAAGTTTAAAGATTTAGGGTTGCTGATTGTTGACGAGGAGCAAAAATTCGGCGTTTCAGTAAAAGAGAAACTGAAGCGGCTGAAAATAAACGTAGATACGCTTACTTTAACAGCTACGCCAATTCCACGCACCCTGCAGTTTTCGCTGATGGGTGCCCGCGACCTGTCGATTATCCAGACTCCCCCACCCAACCGCTACCCGATTATAACCGAAGTACACGGTTTCAACGACCAGTTAATCCGCGAAGCCATTTTATATGAAGTGGAACGAAATGGCCAGGTTTTCTTCATTCACAACCGGGTGCAGAATATTTCCGAAGTGGAAGAAACCATTAAACGGATTGTGCCCGGAGTTTCCACTGCAGTGGGGCACGGACAAATGGAAGGCCCCAAACTGGAAAAAGTAATGCTCGGATTTATTAACGGCGATTACGATGTACTGATTGCCACTACCATCATCGAATCGGGGCTTGATATTCCCAATGCCAACACCATCATCATCAACCAGGCACAAAACTACGGGCTGAGCGACCTCCATCAATTGCGCGGACGCGTGGGCCGGTCGAACAAAAAAGCATTCTGCTACCTCATCACACCGCCGCTTTCTGCGATCAATTCCGAGGCACGGCGACGACTGAAAGCCATCGAGGAATTTTCCGATTTGGGCAGCGGTTTTAACATTGCCATGCAGGACCTCGATATCCGCGGGGCAGGAAACCTGCTGGGCGCCGAACAAAGCGGATTCATTGCCGACATCGGGTTTGAAACTTACCACCGCATTCTGAATGAAGCAGTCCAGGAACTGAAACAGGACGAGTTTAAAGATGTTTTCAAAGACCAGGAAGCAGACCAGAAACAGGCGCAGGCATTTTT
>CAYUBV010000275.1:0-3987 GCA_964443035.1 uncultured Tangfeifania sp. | reverse complement strand
CGGCTCTCGAAATGGACAATGAAACAAATGCAGAACTTTTCTACCAGGAAATCCGGTACAATTTTTCCCTCCGGAGCCGGTCAAATGGTTCATTCGGTGTAAATTATCTCCAGGGAACAGGAAATTTTTCTCAATCTCTTTTCTCGAACGATGAGTTGATTTATCATCTTTCATCTGCCTCTGCCAGCTTTTTTATGCCAGAGCAAAGCCGGTTCCCGGTGTATCAGCAACCGATTGGCCCAATACCGATTGAAGACATGCCTGTCACGGAAAACCACAGCGAAGCGCATTTCGATCAGCGAAAAACCCAATCGGCGCAGGCATTTTTGCATTACTCCTACCAGTGGAGAAGGCGGTTGTTTTTTACGCTTGGGGCCCGTGCCGTTTACGATCGTCTTTGGCTAAACCACGAATCGGAATTTTTGGGAGGCGAAACCTCGTCCATCGGAGAATTTTCAAATGCAGCGCCCAATTTGCTTTACCGTCCGGCTGCAGAGCAGGAATTGAAAAAAAACAGCCTGTCGTTTACCGGACAGGCCGGAGTAATGTACCGTTGGAATGAAAATTTCAACTTTTACCTGAATGCTGCACGTGGTCAACGGCCACAGGTTTTACAGTTTACCTGGGATGGGAACCCGCTGGTCAGTGGGGCTGAAATTGTGCACAGCGGAGAAGGCGGCTGGAAAGCCATCATTAAAAAACGGATTTTCTGGGAGGTGAATGGTTTTTACCGGCAACACATTAATGTACAAACCCTGCAGTGGGAAGGGGAACCCGGAACCGGACTGCTGGCTGCCAATGGGAAAGCCACTTCGTATGGCGCCGAAACCGGGCTGAAAGTGGCAGTCATTCCGGAACTCGATGTTTTCGGGAATTATGCCTGGATGCAGTCGGCGTTTGATTCCACCGGAGTAAATGGCGAAGATTACCTTTATGCAGCTAACAGTTTTGCACGAGCGCCCGAACACAGTTTTTCTGCAGGATTTACAGGAAAAATGAATATCGCACGCTCCATGCAGTTGTTTGTTACGCCCTGGTATTCATGGAAATCTCATTTCTGGTTTACTGAATCCAATACTGCCGGGCTGGAACAACCTGCTTACGGAATACTGAATATCAATCTCGGCATTGAGATGGATGAACCAAATGTGGTCCTGCACATTTACGGAACCAACCTGCTGGAAGAAAAAACCATTGCAAGCGCCAGCCACTGGGGTGGACAGTTCGGTTTGCCCACTTTTATTCCCGGAGCGCCAAGAATGCTGGGGATGAGGATGAGCTGGAGGTTTTAGCAAAATATTGCATTTATATTTGAATGTTATAGAGTTTAACCCTGTCATTATTATAAATGATGAAATTTTAGCAGGGTTAAAACCGGGTATAATTTAGATAGAGTTGAAATTAAAAATTTGTTAATTCCAATTTGTTCATGCAAAATCTCTTTTCTATAAATTAAACCTGCTTTTTGAAAATTGATGCAGATTACTCCAGATAGATTCAAGAATTTCTGCCTGTTCAATCAACGTATTTAATCCTTGAATTATCTCAGGGGTAAAAAATGGATATTCGTGATTTATTTTTATTTCATAATTCAACTGCTTGCCGGGTAATGGAACGGTGAAACTGTTTTTTTTGCCGTGTAGAGTCGGTATCGAGAATAACATCAATTTTTTGATCTCCGATTAATGATTTCAGTTCAACTAAAAAATCAATTTTGTTGGAGACTGTAAAATTGGATTTTTGTTCGCCTGTAATGAAAAGATCAATGTCGCCTCCTTTTTTCCGGTCGTCGACCCTTGAGCCGAAAAGAAAAACTTTAGTTCCATTGCCAAATATCCGGCGTGCAAGTTTTTTTATAAGTTTTATTTCCTGTTCACTGATTCGCATACTCAAAAGTACGAAAAAAAAAGATTGACGAATGAAATGAAAAGTGTTAACCATTTAAGATTATATCGCTGTCGATATTTAATTTCTTGTGCATGGTTTTAGCTACGTTTAAAGTAATATCCCTTTTCCCGTTTAAATATTCACTGATGCGGGAGGGAGTGGTGCCAAGCAGCAAGGCAAGATCTTTATTTTTTAATTTCATTTCCGACATCCTTAGGCGGATAACTTCGGTCAATGAGGGTAATCCAACCGGGAAATGAATTTCTTCATACGCTTCAACAATATCAGAAGCAGCCAGAAAGTTTTTCATTATTTCACTATCATGTGGGGTTGAATCATCCACTTTATCAATTAACGATTCAACAACTAAATTTGCTTTTATATATTCTTTATGTGTTATCATTTTAATTTCCCTTTTATATTGAACACATACCTTGAATTCCCAACTGCATCAACAGCATTAAAAGTTTTCTTTACTTCATTAAAATTGGTCCATTCAGCTTTTTTCGTTCTTTTAAACCAGTCTTGGAGTGCAATTTTTGCATTCGGTTCTTTTTCAAAGAACTCCCTTAATTTCCTGAATGAAATAATATGCATCTCAGTAAAAACTTTATAGTTACAAAGATATATAAAAATTCCATTATATGGAACTTAGAGAATTTAAAATTTTAAGGAATTCCCAACCGAATATTTACTCCCGGAAAGTTTTCCTCCGGTTTAATCAAGGCCGATCCCAATAAAAAAAGCCCGGCAAAACCGGGCTTTTTCTCATATCTCATATCTGCGGTCTCAATACTTATTTGTTCCAAACGGGCAACCTTCCGGGTGTCCACGGTGCATTGAGCTTGTTCAGTTCGGCTTCCATGGCCGGAATATCCTGCTCAACAATTCGTTGCAATGCGTTGAGTACCGGCGGGAATTCTTCTTCCAGAATATCATAAACCTGTTTCTGGGTAGTGGTTAATCCGCTGGTTGAGTTCGCTGTAGCATACGTAACCTGCCCGAGCCTGTCGTAAAGCGGCACCTGTGCGGGTGGTACTTCTTCGCCGCTGGCTTTGGCCGGCACGCCGTTCATTTCAAAATTCAGCTCTTCCAGTTCTCTCCCCAGTTCGCGGGCCTGGTCCATAAGTTGCTGGCTGGTACCTGGTGTGGAGTAAATGGCCTCTTTAAAGTGTTCTACCTTTGATATCAGTTCACTTATGAGGCGGTTGCTGCCCACCATGGCAATGGCCAGTTTACCTGCTTTTTCATTGAACTCCACGTTTTCGCTGTAATTTTCTGCTGGGAGTGTGGCCATATTCAGTTTCTCAACATTGAAATTTACCGGTTCTGCCAGTTCGGTCAATTCGCCTTCGTGCCATAGTTTTATATCTACAGAATACGTTCCGGGCATCACCAAAATTCCGTTGCCGCGGTTGCCTCCCGATGCGGGATTGAAACTATTGTTCACCCGTACGGCTGTCGGCATGGCGTAACGCAAATCCCAGTTCATGCGGCTAATGCCTTTCGAAGGCGATTTTGTGAGCTGGCGCACCACGTTTCCGCCGGCATCGTAAATGGTGAAAATCAGGTGTGAAGGTTCTGCCTTTTCTTCCAGTTGCAGCTCACGCCACGTAGGCTGCGGAATAGGTTCTCCTTTTTCAAAAAGCTCTTTTTCTTTTTCCTTGCGCAGTTGTTCCTGTGTTTTCGGAACTTCTTTCATGTAGTAAGTAAAAGTTGCTCCGAAAGGCGGATTGGGCGCTTTGTAATAGGTATCGCCCTGGTTGCTTTTATTGCTGGTTTGAATGTACATCTGCGCATCTTTAATATTGAACAGATGGGCATCTTTTTCCGCCATTTCGTGAGAGAGTTCACGCAGCGGGCTGTAATCGTCGAGTACATAAAACCCGCGTCCGAAAGTTCCGAGCACGAGGTCGTTTTCACGCTCCTGGATGGCAATGTCATAAACAGCAATTGTGGGTACACCCGATTTTAACTGCACCCAGTTTTCGCCGTTGTCGATGGTGAAAAAGGCGCCGAATTCAGTGCCGGCAAAAAAGAGTCCGGGACGAACATGATCCTGTACGATGGTATGAACTGTGCCGTTTTCGGGCAGGTTGC
>CAYUBV010000274.1:0-4009 GCA_964443035.1 uncultured Tangfeifania sp. | reverse complement strand
CCGCGTCCGTTGGCGTCGCCCGAGATGATAATGCGGCCGGTCTTTTTTACCGACTCAATCACTGTTTCGTAATTAAACGGAACCAGCGAGCGGGCATCGATTACTTCGGCCGAGAAGTTGTATTTTTCTTCCAGAATTTTGGCAGCCTCCAATGCGCGGTAAAGCGTGGCACCAATCGTTAAAATGGTTACGTCGCTTCCTTCGCGCTTCACATCGGGTTCACCCATCGGGATTTCGTAATAACCTTCGGGAACACCGCCTTCGTGGAACTGCTCGCCAATGTCGTAAATGCGCTGACTTTCAAAAAATACCACCGGGTCGGTTCCCTGCAACGCGCTGTTCATCAATCCTTTTGCATCGTAAGGTGTGGCCGGGAATACCACTTTCAGCCCCGGAATATGGGCCGCCAGTGCCGTCCAGTCCTGCGAGTGCTGCGCACCGTATTTTGAACCTACGGAAACACGAATGGTAACCGGCATTTTCAACACATTTCCACTCATGGCCTGCCATTTCGGGAGCTGGTTAAACACCTCGTCGCCGGCGCGGCCCAGGAAATCGCAATACATAATTTCGGGAATCACCCGGCCGCCACACATCGCATATCCGATTGCGGTTCCAACAATGGCACCTTCCGAAATGGGTGAGTTAAACAACCTGTGGTACGGCAGGGCTTCGGTCAGGCCGCGGTAAACGGCAAATGCGCCGCCCCAGTCGCGGTTTTCTTCGCCGTACGCAATCAGCGTCGGGTCTTTGTAAAACCGGTCAACAATGGCTTCAAATAATCCGTCGCGCAGTGCATATGTTTTTATTTTTGAATGCGGCTTGCCATTTTCATCAAACATAAACCGTTTTTTATTGGCAAGCTGCTTTACCCTCGGATTTTCCTCTATCGGGTGGGTCACTTCCGGTTCGCGGTCTTCCATCCGGTCGATGCTTTCATCGCTGAACATCATTTCACCAATCAGGTTCGGGTGTTTTTTCATATCCATGTGTGGCGAAACTTCATCGTCGGTGGCCAGTTTCAAAGCTTCAGAAATTATTCCGGTCGTATCTGCCTTTATTTTTTCCAGTTCTTCTTTTGTGGCAATGCCGCCTTTTACGAGTTCTGCTCCAAACCAAACGATGGAGTCCTGTTGTTCCCAGGCTTCAATTTCTTCCTTGGTCCTGTAAGATGAAGCATCGGAAGGCGAGTGGCCGCTGAATCGGTAGGTCAGCACATCGAGCAATACCGGCCCGCGTTTTTCTTCCAGCACTTTCTTTTTGCGGCGGTACGCGTCGATAACTGCCAGCGGATTGTAACCGTCCACACGTTCTGCATGCATCTGGTCGGCATTCAGGCCGGCGCCAACGCGGGCCGCAATGTTATAGCCCATTGTTTCGCCACAAGTTTGGCCGCCCATTCCGTACTGGTTATTTACAATATTGATAATGAGCGGCAGACCGCCTTTCATGTCATCGTCCCACAATGTTTTGAACTGGTCCATGGTAGCGAATGAAAGTCCTTCCCAAACCGGGCCGCAAGCCATTGAAGCGTCGCCAATGTTGGCTACCACAATTCCTTTTTTGCGGTTTACTTTTTTGAAAAGGGCCGCGCCTACTGAAATGTCTCCCGAGCCGCCAACAATCGCATTGTTCGGGTAAACGCCGAACGGCGTGAAAAATGCGTGCATCGAACCGCCCAGTCCTTTGTTGAAGCCCGTTTCACGGGCAAAAATTTCTGCCAGCGTTCCGTAAATCAGGAACTTTACAGCCAGTTCTTTAGTTGTTCCGGTGTGCCCGGCTTTTACCGGTGCCAGTGTTTTTCCATTGAAATGGCTTTCCATGATTTCCTCCAGCGTGTCGTCATCTAATTTGGAGATGGCCGACAATCCTTTGGCCAGAATTTCGCCGTGGCTCCGGTGCGATCCGAAAATGAAATCGTTCACATCGAGTGTGTAAGCCATTCCCACTGCAGCCGCTTCCTGGCCGATGGAAAGGTGGGCCGGCCCCGGGTGGTTGTAGGGAATTCCGTTGTATTCGCCACGTGTTTTGATGAGGTTGAGCATGGTTTCAAACTCACGGATGACAACCATGTCATGGAAAATCTTGATGAAATCTTCTTTCGAAAAATTTTCTTTTTCCTCTTCAACTGTTTTGTTGTACTGGTTTACCGCAATCGGCTTGAATTCTATTTGTCCCGGCTTCCGGACTTCTGTCGGATTTATAAATTGATTCTTTGGCATCTTACTGAGTTTAAAGTTTTAAATTTAAAGTTTAATGTTGTGTTTGCAATATGAATATCTCATCTTCAATTATTTGTATTTGGTTCCTTTAATTTCACTTGAATTTAAATGATTTATCAGACCGCTATCCAATTTGCCGACTTCTTCTGCCAATTGGTAGGCTGCTTTGAATTCTTCTTCGTTAATATAACCGTTATCCAAAGCCCTGTAAAGTTGAGAGCGGGTCTCTCCCGCAGATCCTTTTGATATGAACAAAAACTGGATAAATTCCTTATTTCCACCTCGCTCAAAACCTTCCGCAATATTATCCATCGCCGATCCTGAAGACCCCTTAATCTGACTGACCAGTTTAAAGTCCTTAAAAAATGGTTCTTTTAATGTAAAACCATGAATGATTTTACACAATATCCTTGCCTTTTGCCAGGCTATTATTTCTTCAAATCTGTTAATTGTTGCCATACTTTCAACTTTAAGCTTTCAAC
Source organism: uncultured Tangfeifania sp. (assembly GCA_964443035.1). Taxonomy (GTDB): domain Bacteria; phylum Bacteroidota; class Bacteroidia; order Bacteroidales; family Prolixibacteraceae; genus Tangfeifania. The sequence goes on along the minus strand of CAYUBV010000274.1, from coordinate 1,305 downwards.
TTTAAATATTTAGGCTTTCTATCTGATTTTTCACTTCGGCTAAAAAGAGCGTGGCTTCTCCGCCGTCGAGCGCCTGGTGATCGTATGTCAGCGACAAACCAATCATCGGCACAAAACCGTAAACACCGTCTTCCAGCTCTTTCGGACGGGGTGTTATGGCACAAACTCCCAAAATGGCTGTTTGCGGCAAATTGATAACCGGTGTAAACATTTCCACACCGTAGTTTCCAAGATTCGAAACCGTGAAACCCGCTTCTTCGGGGTTCAGCAAATCGGGATTGATGTTTCCGCTGCGAGCTTTTTCAGCCAGTTGCTGAAGCCGATAAGAAAGACCGGTAACTGACAGGTCGTCGGCATTTTTAAGTGCAGGCACCATCAAACCACGTTCGGTATCCACTGCCAGACCGAGGTGAACTTTTTTGAACCACTTCAATTTATCGCCGAGGTAGTGGGTGTTTACCCGCGGGAATTTCCCGAGCGCCCGAATCACGGCAAAACAAACCAAATCGTTTATGGTCACATTTTGTGAAACCGTTCCTTCGGCATATTCTTTTTTGAATTTTTTGCGCAGTCGTTTCAGTTGACGTGCGTCGGCACTCAAATGATGGGTGAGTTGTGCCGAATTTTGCAACGACTGGTGCATGGCTTTTGCAATCAGTTTGCGGATGTTCGGAATCGATTGGATTTCAAAATCATCGCCAGTCTGCAGTACTTTTGCTTTTTGCTCTGCAGTTTTGGTTGGCTGAGCTTTTGTCGCGGTTTCCTGAACCGGAACCTGCACTGATTTGGAAGCTTCTTCCACATCGCGGGCAATGATTCTTCCACGCGGACCGGAGCCTTTTACATTTTGGATATCGACCTCCATTTTTGCAGCCATGTTTTTGGCCAGCGGTGAAATCCGGATGCGCCGGTCGGGCGAATCATCTTCCATTTCAAACTCGATTACCTTAGGAGTGTCTTCTTCCGTTTTCTCCTCCGCTTCAGTTTCTTTTTGGGTTTCCGGAGTTGCTCCTTTATGCGGATCGAATTCATCCACCGGTTCGCCTTCTTTACCGATTACCGCCACATTGGTTAAAACCGGAACTTCGTCGCCCTCCTCAAAAAAAGCAGCCAGAAGAATTCCTTCTTCTTTTGCCTCCTCTTCAAAAGAGGCTTTGTCGGTTTCGTATGAAAAAAGAATGTCGCCCTCGCTCACTTTTTCGCCAACCGATTTATACCACTGTCCCATAATGCAGGATTCAACCGATTGTCCCTGGCGGGGCATCATAACAGGTATTGCCATATTTTATTGATTTACTGATTTTT
>CAYUBV010000273.1:1657-4020 GCA_964443035.1 uncultured Tangfeifania sp. | reverse complement strand
TAAAACAACCCGTGGATTTGCGCATCGATTTTATCGATGATGGAACTCAAATCTTCTTTGTTTTCGGTGAAATCCATTTTGTCGACATTAATAACAAGCAACTTTCCCATTTTATAGCCATTGACCCAGCTTTCATACCGCTCGTTCAGTTGCTTTAAGTAATCGAGCCGTATGGAATTTTCATATTCGCGGCCACGTTTTTGAATCTGATTCACCAGCGTGGGAATGGAAGCCCTGAGGTAAATCAATAAGTCAGGCGGCTGGATGAGGCTCACCATCAAGTCGAAAAGTGCTTTATAGTTTTTGAAATCCCGGGTGCTCATCAGTCCCATGCTGTGGAGGTTGGGAGCAAAAATTTCAGCATCTTCATAAATTGTGCGGTCCTGAATAATGGTTTTGCCCGACTTGCGGATATCGATAATTTGCTGAAACCGGGAATTCAGGAAATAAATCTGCAGGTTGAACGACCAGCGCTGCATTTCGTTATAAAAATCATTCAGGTAAGGATTTTCATCCACATCTTCAAAATGGGGAGTCCAGTTATAATGTTTAGCCAATAGTTGAGTCAGTGTGGTTTTGCCGGCGCCAATATTTCCTGCTACTGCAATATGCATTTCAATTTAGTTTTTTAGAATTTGAGAGTAAATATAGAAATTTATTCCTGTATCATTTTTAAAAGTTGATCGAGATATTTCCGGTTGTTCGAAAGTCGTGGAATTTTGTTCTGGCCTCCGATTTTTCCCCGTTTTTTCATCCAGTTGTAAAAGGTATCTTTTGGAGCAACTACCAGGTGGGGCATTTCAAGTGTAATGCCTTTGTAGCGTTTGGCTTCGTAATCCGAATTTAACGACTGCAGGGCATCATCCAGCATTTTTACAAATTTTTCCCGGTCATCGGGTTCTTTATTGAATTCGATGATCCACTGGTGTGCCCCTTTTCGATCTGCGCCCATAAAAACCGGGCCGGCTGTGTATTCTTCAACAATAGCGCCGGTTTGTTTGCAGGCTTCATGCAGTGCCTTTTCAGCATTGTCAATTATTACCTCTTCGCCAAAAGCATTGATAAAATGCTTGGTGCGCCCGGTGATTTTTATTTTGTAAGGATATTTGGAGGTAAACATTACCGTATCGCCAATAATGTAGCGCCACAACCCGGCGTTGGTTGAAATAACCAATGCATAATTTTTATTGAGTTCCACTTCTTCCAGTGTCAGCACGTTTGGGTTTTCATTTCCGAATTCTTCCATCGGAATAAATTCGTAGTACACACCGTAATCGAGCATCAGCAGCATGTCGCTTTTCGCCGGGTCATTCTGAATGGCAAAAAATCCTTCCGATGCATTGTAGGTTTCCATGTATTGCATTTGGTCCGAAGGAATGAGCTTTTTATACTGCTCGCGGTAAGGATCGAAATTTACCCCGCCATGAATAAAAACCTCGAGGTTGGGCCACACATCCAGAATGTTGTTTTTACCGGTTTTTTCGAGCACCCGTTTCAGCAGTACCAGGTACCACGATGGAACTCCCGCCAGCGAAGTTACATTTTGGTCGAGCGAGGTTTTTAAAATCTGTTCGATTTTTTCTTCGAATTCCCCGATGAGTGCAATCTCAGCCGGGGGAGTACGGATAAAATCGGTCCAGAACGGCACATTTTCAATCAGAATTGCAGACAAATCGCCGTAATACGAATTATTATTTAGGTTGTTTATTTCGTGGCTGCCGCCCAGAATAAGGGTTTTGCCCATCAATACTTTTGTATCAGGATAGTTGTTGATGTAAATGGCAAACACATCGCGCGGGCCGCGCAAATGGCAATCTTCGAGAGCATCTTTTGTAACCGGAATAAACTTGCTTTTATCGCTGGTGGTTCCCGATGATTTGGCAAACCATTTTACCTCCTCCGGCCAAAGAACATTTGATTCGCCGGCGCGCAACCTGTCGACATACGGACGGATGTCGTCATAAGTCTGCATCGGAACTGTTTCCTGGAATACTTTCTCAGAACTTATTTCAGCGTAATTGTATTTCCGGCCCCAATGGGTATTCTTTGCTTTTCTGAGAAGATTCAGTAATGTTTCTTTCTGAATCTCATGAGGGTGCTCATTGTAGAGTTCAATCTGGTAATTCCTTTTAAAATTGAACCATTTTATAAAAGTATTTACAAGTGGCATCTTTAATCTTTAAAAATTACCGGCCAAAGTTAGAAATATTTTATTTGCTGAACTCCTGAAAATAATTTCTACTTTTACGATGATCAAAAAAACAAGCTTGAAAGATGAACTACATTGACATTATTCTTGGATTGCTGCTGCTTTTTGCAGCCATTTCAGGATTTCGGAAAGGACTGGTTTCTGAACTGGCATC
>CAYUBV010000273.1:0-1557 GCA_964443035.1 uncultured Tangfeifania sp. | reverse complement strand
GACAGGGTTAAAAAAGCGGTTAATGTTTAAGAAAAGGCGACATTTTATATCTTTGCGCAAATTTTGCAAAAACAAATCTCATGAACTTTGTTAAAGAGCTGGAATGGCGGGGGATGTTGCAGGACATGATGCCCGGAACCGAGGAACAACTTTCAAAAGAAATGACAGCGGCTTATGTTGGCATCGATCCTACTGCCGATTCGCTGCACATTGGCCACCTCGTTGGCGTGATGATGCTGAAACACTTTCAGATTGCGGGGCACAAACCCCTTGCTCTGATTGGCGGGGCCACCGGGATGATTGGCGATCCTTCCGGAAAATCGCAGGAGCGCAATCTGCTGGACGAATCCACCTTGCGTCACAACCAGCAGTGCATTCAACAACAACTCGAAAAATTCCTCGATTTTAAAAGCGATGCACCCAACGCAGCGGTTTTGGTAAACAACTACGACTGGATGAAAGATTTTTCATTTCTCGATTTCATCCGCGATATTGGGAAACACATTACCGTGAATTACATGATGGCCAAGGACAGCGTGAAAAAGCGGCTGGGTGAGGAATCGAAATCTGGAATGTCGTTTACTGAATTTACTTACCAGTTGGTTCAGGGGTTTGATTTTCTGCACCTCTACAAAACACTGGGCTGCAAATTGCAAATGGGCGGTTCCGACCAGTGGGGAAATATTACCACCGGAACCGAACTGATTCGCCGCAAAACAGGCGGTGAAGCCTTTGCAATGACCTGCCCGCTGATTACCAAAGCCGACGGCACCAAGTTTGGCAAAACAGAATCGGGAAATGTCTGGCTCGACCCGGAACGGACTTCACCCTATAAATTTTTCCAGTTCTGGCTCAATACTTCCGATGAGGATGCCGTGCGGTATATAAAAATATTCACACTCCTTCCGCAGGAAGAAATTGAAAAACTGGCCGATGAGCACCGCGAGAAGCCACATCTCAGGTTACTTCAAAAGAAACTGGCTGAGGAAATTACCACCATGGTACATTCGCGTGAAGATTACGAAATGGCCGTGGAAGCGTCGCAGATTTTATTTGGGAAAGGTACCGCAGAACAACTCCGGAAACTGAATGAAAGCACTTTTCTTTCGGTTTTTGAGGGGGTTCCGCAGTTTTCGGTTTCTAAAAGAGAAATTGAGGAAGGTGTTAATGTTATTGATTTGCTTGCTGAAAAAACTGCTGCTTTTCCTTCAAAAGGTGAGTTGCGAAGAACAATTAAAGGAAACGGTCTCAGTATCAACAAGGAAAAAACCGGGGATCCTGATTTGGTAGTAGATTCAGAATACCTGATCGGGGGGAAATACATTCTCGCACAAAAAGGAAAGAAAAACTATTTCCTGATAATTGCTGAATAATCGCCTAAATTCAATGAATATAATACTAAAAACAATTCATTTTCGTTCCATAACTGCGATCAAAATGAACCACATTTATGAATAATTTTTTTGACAATCAGCGAATCCTCCAGGTAATGTGGAGGCGCAAATTCCATTTTATAGTAATTGGGATTGCAGCTATTATTTTGGCGGCCATTTTTTC
>CAYUBV010000272.1:0-4038 GCA_964443035.1 uncultured Tangfeifania sp. | reverse complement strand
ATGGCCACCAGCATTCCATCCAGTATTCCGTATTCGTCGCGCTGAATCATGTCCATCATAGCAGGCGGATTTGCATGCCCTGAAAATCCGATGTGTTTGATAACTTTTTCATTTTTCGGATTCATCCCTGTATGGTTGGTTCCGTCGCGCAAATCGCGCAGGGCAACCAACGCTCCGAAATTATCATCCGGATCGAGCGGGGTCTCCAGTCCTTCGTAAAGTACGTCAACCTCATCGTTGCTTTCCAGTGTGTGAATCAGCACCATATCGAGGTAAGCACCTTCAGGATACCAGCCTTTGTTATCACCAAAAAGCTGTGTGAGCGAGCGTTTCACGTCGTCTACCGCACACTGCACATCCTCGCCGTTCGACGAGTTTCTTACATTGTCCCTTTCCGGCCAGCCCGGTTTTCCCCAGCGCATAGCCGTTTTACTGGTCAGCCAGATGGATTTCCGCAACTCTTCATTGTAGTTGTTTTCGCCTGGAATGAGATTAAGTTTTTGAAATGCCTTGTTAAAATTCAACTGGCTTTCGGCATAAAGGTTGGATGTATCGAAATAATTAACACCCAAATCAAAAGCTTTTAAAATGATAGGCACGGGATCCACATCTTCGGGAGTCCACTGGATGGATGCCTGCCCTCCAAGCCCGAGTGTTGTCACATCGAATCCCAGTTTGCCAAACGGGCGTTTCACAGGTGCCGGAACATCCTCCACGTTGCATGCTCCTACTGACATAACTGAAACTGCCGCAGTTGAAGCAGCAGATACTTTAATGAAATTTCTTCTCGAAATAGGGTATTTTTTCCTGTTTTCCATAACAATTCAGTTTTTTGATTAAAGGTACAAAAAATCAGGCTTAATTCACAAATCCGGCCAGTGCATAAACCAGCGCTGCCTGCCAGTTAATTGCCACTTCGTTGTGGCTGTACGATTCTTCTTTGTCTACCCAGTCGGTGGCAGAATGACCGCCGCCAACAATATAACCGGGCCATGGCGCTTCCACATCGTCGGCACCGGAGCGACGATCGTGCGGATGCATCGGCGGGTTCAATCCCAGGCCGGTTACATACGAACGGTTGTAGTAATTTTTTCCGAAAATATGGTCAATGGCATCCAAAGCTGTTTCAATGTATGCTTGTTTTGGTTTGATTTTGTTTGCCACCTGCAGGTTCACCACCTGGCGTGCCACTGTTCCGTTGCAGCCCCAGTAATAACGCCCTGCCAACGGCCGATCATACACATCTTCGGCTGATTTTGCAGCCAATGCATCGGCATTTTTAAGAATATTTTTATGAATTGCTGCCTCTGTATCCTTGTCTTTTCCTTTTCTTTTTGAAAGCGCATAAGTAAACATCCCCAGGTTGGAAACGTCGCTCCAGTCCCAGTTTTCATCCACTTCGAAATCCATTTCCGCAGCACGTTTTTCAAAATCGGCCAGATATTCAGAATTACCTGTGGTTTCCCACATTTCGGCAGCAGCCCACAAGCGGTCGTCCACGTCGTTTGTCTGGTATCCGCCGGTTTGAAAATCGCCCTGAACAAACCGTTTATGTTCCGGATTTTCCTGCAGGAAGCGATAGCTCACCCAGGCGGCATCGAGGCATTTTTGCGCATATTCAGCATCGTAAGGCTCAAAATAGCGGGCAGCCATGGCCATAACAGCCACAAAATCGGCTGTTGCGGCTGAGCTCCATTCCGTAAAATAGCGTTTGGCATCATCTTCATGCGGCATAATAAATCCTGAAAAATTGGTACGGGTTAATTTATGCGATACCCTTCCGGAACCATCCGGATACTGCATCTTAAGGAGCCAGTCGGTTTCCCATTTCAGTTCTTTCAGAAATTCCGGAAAGCCGGGAGCAGTTTCCGGAAGTTCCAAATCAATTTCATCCAGGTTGTTCTGAAAATGATCCCAGGCGTAAAAAAGCACTCCCATTGTTACTCCTGCATTTACCACATATTTTCCGTGGTCCCCGGCATCGTGCCAGCCGCCTGTACCATCGCGCTGCGAACCGGTATTCCCAATGTAATCTTCGTATGCATCATTTAAATGGCATGCTTCATACTGAAAAATTTCACCCTTAAATTCGCCGTGAACGGCAGTACCGCAACGCCAAAGGTAAAATGCCCGCATGGCGGTTTTTGCGGCAAAATTGTACACATCTTTCGCGATTTCAAACTCAGTGGATTTGCCAACTCCGGGAACCTCAATATGATAAGTTCCGGTCTTTTGTACTTCCGAAAAATCGGCTGTCCAAACATTCTGATCAACGTCTTCCTGAAAATCAGGACCGGATGATTTACCCGAAAAAACTTCTTTCCCTGTTTTGGTATTTACTACTTTAAAAGTTTCACACTGATGCGGAATTACTGCTGTTTTTTCGTGTTTGGGCAGAAATCCGATGGAATTGAGATGTACCGGATAGGATTGTGCAATTGCACTCATTCCTGCAATAATTAGCAGAAAAATGAATAATACAATTCTCTTCATTGTAATTGATTTAGGTTATACACTTACATTAAAAAAGCTGAATATAGGTATTTTTTTTAATTGTAAAAAGTACAGAATGAAGAGAGGCCAGCCAGAACTTTCATTAAAGTCAGGCATGCTGTTGCATGAGGCAGTGATCCACTGTATTTACTCAAACTCTAAAAAATTGTAAGTGCCTCCAACAGAAATATTAAGTTGCACATTATCGTCAGCGGTGATGCTCACGTTGGGTGTGAATGAAACTGTAATTTGAGCGCTTTTATTGCCGGAAGTCATGTCGGTAAAAATGTTCCGGATTAAATTGATAATTTCGTTGGTAGATTGCTCAACATCAGGAGCAAATTCATTTGCCGTCTGCGGATCTGTGGTGCAGTCTCCAATATTTACACCCTGCCGCGATCCTACTTTGATGGTAAAATCTTCCAATACAACTGCCACTGTATCGGGCGATTCAAGCTGATTCAATCCCGATATTTCGAGATAGCTGTCGGCCAGTTGCATATCGGCACTTTCCAAATTCCTGGCAGGCTCAATTCCAATAACATCAGCCAGACTAAGCGTGGGTAAAGATTGCTCCCCTTTTACTCCCTCCGAGCCTCTGATATTCTGACTGTAGGTATAAGTTTTGGTGATCTGCCGCTCTGTTCCTTCTTCTTTCTCACACGAGGTGAAAAAGGTTACGGCTATTAAAAATATGCTAAAAATATTAAATGTCTTCATATTAACTGGTTTTATACTATAAAAACAATAACTGTACTGAAATGTTCTTCCGATTCATCTTAATCAATCTGCCGGTATAATTTGTGTTTCATTTCATTTTATTTAAAGCCTATCCGCTTCCGGGGTGTCGGATTCTCCTTTTTTTCAATTAATTCATCCAAATAGCTGAAAAGCAGTTCAATATTTTTATCCTGACTCTGAAGTTTCTTTTTTATTTCTTCGATATCGAGCTTTAATATCAGGGAATCCATTAGCATTGAACGCATTTTTATAAATACCCTCATAATCTGATTGTTAATTAATATTGCCTGTTCACTGTTCAATACTCCCGACAATTGGGCAACACCGGTTTCAGTAAAAGCAAAAGGAAGATGTCGCAAGCCCATTTTATCACCAATGGAGGTGCCAAATTGGCTCCTCCATTGTTGCAATTCTTCTTGTGTCAATTCAAACATAAAATCATCAGGGAACCTTAAAATATTTCTTCTGACCTGACGCTTTAAATACTTTGTTTCAACTCCATATAGTTCGGCCAAATCTCTGTCGAGCATAACTTTTTCTCCACGAATCAGATAAATTTTGCTTACTATAACTTCGTCCGGCAGCATTAATTCTGAATTAGTGACTTCTTTCATTCCAGATTTATTTAATCATCTTTTTAATATTTTTTTATCCAAAACCATCTCTGATTTGAAATTGACTCCATTTCCCCCTCGTTGGTGCAGATTTGCAATCTGTCCTATTTCCGATCTGCCTCTCTTCACCCTCCCCAGTTCTCACGGTCCAGACTCCGGTAATGAATGGCTTCCGAAAGGTGATGTGCCA
>CAYUBV010000271.1:2774-4042 GCA_964443035.1 uncultured Tangfeifania sp. | reverse complement strand
GAGAAATCTTTATATTTAAGCAGATTTCTCTCCCGAGTACTCGGGAGAGAAATGACATTTCAAAGTTGACATGACACTAGCTGGGAATCAGAAAACAATTCAGTAAAAAATTGCAAAAAATCATGAAAGAAGGAAAAGGGAAAGGGAAAAACAAAGGCGGGGCTTTTGGTCCCGGCGGATTTTGTGTATGTGCTAAATGCGGGCATAAAGTTCTGCATGTGAGAAGCGAAAAATGCACCTCGCTCAAATGTCCTGAGTGCGGCCACACAATGGTTCGCGAAGAATTACTCAAAAGTAAACCTTAAACAGGCTGCATGAAATAAAATGTATCCTGATATTTAAAAACCGTCAAGAAAAAACTATGAGTTTTGACCGATAAAAATTACAAATACCTGTTTGGTCCGGTTCCGTCGAGGCGGCTGGGCATGTCGCTCGGTGTTGATTTGGTTCCGCGAAAAGTGTGTTCCCTCAATTGTGTTTACTGCGAAGTGGGCGAAACCACCAAACTTACCACCCAACGCAAAAATTATATCCCTGTCAGTAAAATTACCGCTGAGCTCAATCACTACTTTAGCAACAATCCTACCCCCAACTACATTACATTTTCAGGCTATGGCGAACCTACGCTTAACGCTGGATTAGGCGAAATAATTCTCTACCTCAAAGAAAAACATCCGGCCATTCCGGTAGCTGTACTAACCAACGGCACTTTGTTTTCAGATGCCCGGGTGAGAAAAGAACTCCTGATGGCCGATTTGGTTCTTCCTTCGTTAGATGCGGCCACTCAAACTTGCTTCGAAAAAATTAATGTACCTGCCGAAGGATTAAATATCAAGGATTGCATTAACGGATTAGCCAATTTCAAAAAAGAATTTCATGGACTCATGTGGCTCGAAGTTTTTATTCTTCCAGGATACAACGACTCCGAAAAAGAATTACTGCAATTAAAAAAAGCTTTTCAAAAAATTCACCCCGACAGAATTCAGCTCAACACCCTGGATCGGCCGGGCAGGATAAAAGATTTGCAAGGGGCTACTTTCAAAGAGTTAAAAAACATATTGGATTTCTGGCAACCTGATAACGCAGAAATCATAGCGAATGTAAAAAAAAGAGAACAACTTATCTCCTACCGTACCGACCTGGAAAATGCGATAATCGGAACCATCGCCCGCCGTCCGTGTACAGCAGAGGATCTTGCACAAATCTTGGGAACCCACATCAATGAAATCAATAAATACTTGTCGGTTTTGGAAGAAAAGCAAAAAATT
>CAYUBV010000271.1:0-2674 GCA_964443035.1 uncultured Tangfeifania sp. | reverse complement strand
TCCGAAAGAATGGTATCGCCCGCAAACACGCCGTTATTCAGGAAAAACAAACCAAAACGTGCCCAGTCGCGGGTGGAACCGTAACTATAGGAAGAAGCCACAAAGAGGCCGCTGGCATCGGTTTCCAGTTGAGTATTCAGCATCCCGAGCCGGTAGAGCAAATCGCGGTAAACAGCAGTATGGTATTCTTTGTCGTCATTTATGGTCTGGCGGATTATTCCTGAAAGAAGGTTGGCATCTCCCGACGAGTAATTCCAGTGTGTACCCGGCTGACATGCCAGTTTATTGTCGGTAACAGCCGTCAGCATGTCTTCCCGCCGCATCAGCATAATGGTGGCATCCGAAATGGTAAAATAGTTCTCGTACCAGTCGAGACCACTGCACATTTGCATCACATTTTGCAGCGTAATTTCCTGTCGCCGGTCATCCTGCCAGTCCTCAATACCGGTCGATTCCGTCAGGTTCAGCATTCCGCGGTCAGACAGCAGTCCTGCCCAGGCACCGGTAACCGATTTGGTCATCGACCAGCCATGAAAAGGTGTGGTAAAATCGTAACCTTCGAGGTACCTTTCGGCAATCAGGTGACCATCGTAAACCAACGCAATTCCCAGTGTTTTTTTAAAGGATTCTGCACCGGGATCGTCAAAACAGGTATCCAGAAATTCATTGAGCCGGGCATAATCCACACCTGCCGGCAATGAATCGGGCAATACATCTCCCCTGGGCCACAGAATGGTATCCTGCGAATAACCGGGCTCCGGCAGGGTAAAGCCTGAACGCCTCAATTCATCTTCGGGCGAGCGCAACACAATTACACCTCCTGCCCCCTCGCGGAAAATGGCTTTTCGTTTGGCCAGGCCAAACACTGTTGAAGTGACAGATTTTTCCTGGTAATTCACTGTATTATCCGCAAAATTGATAGGGAAAAACGACAGGTCCTCCGCTTCAACGCGTTCAGGTATTTTTTCAGCAAGAAATACGCTTGAACACATTCCTTTGGCAGCATAAGCTGTAATAATAGGCAGCCGGGGCCACACAAACCAGATGAGTCCGATTATAAGTGCACCGGGAACCAGCCAGAGAAGTTTCTTCAGATTTTTCTTTTCCATAAGTTCAAAAAAATGGTGGCTTAAATTTAAGGTTTTTAATGAAATATGGCTGATTTTTTTTATAACAGTTTTTTATCAGTTAAAACTGGCTATTTCAATACTTGTCCATCTTTGAGTAGAATATCACGATAACTTTTATAATCAATCTCATGCAATGAGCATTTATTATCGATGGCCAACGCTGCGGCAGTGGCCGCTGATTGCCCCAAAATCATAAATACCGGTTCCATGCGAATGGAGCCGAATGCAATGTGTGTTGAACTTACACAAACCGGCACCAGCAGGTTGTTGCATTCTTCTTTTTTGGGAATGATGGAACGGTAGCTGATGGGATATGGCGGAAACCCGTGAGCTTCTACATTGCCTTCGTTTTGAACATATCCGTTGGCATCTACATAGCGTTGCACCTGATGCGAATCCATTCCGTAAGCAGCCAGACTGACGGGATCTTCAGCCACCTCCAGTCCTTCACAATTGTGCTGGGTCATTACATAATCGCTTACCATACGCCGGGCTTCGCGGATATACAATTGTTGCTGCCAGCCATCTTCGCGTTCATACTCATCTTTGCAGGTTCCCCATTTGGAAACTTTATCCCGCACTTTTTGAGGAATGCGCGGATGGTATGCCAGTGTCCACATCAATCCCTGCTGGTAACTGCGGTGGCGTTCAATAATTTTTTCGCGCTCTTCATAACCGGCTTCAGGATAATCCCAGTTCTGCCCGATAAAATCAGTAGAAAATCCTTTCTGATTGTTGGTGTCGGTTTTTCGGTTGGGCATTTTTGAATTGATCCATGGCACAAGCGGATCGCCATACGGATACATTTCCTCGATGGGCCCGTCCGCGGCTTCATAATTGCGGAAAAGCAGTTCGTATTCCAGTTCGTTGTAATCATCGGGCTTTTTGAACGGAATACGGTTTTCAGGATGGTCTGTCAGGGTCATCCTGAAACAGTACGCCTGAATGCCTTTATCTCCTGTGCCGTCGATTCCCGGACCACCTTCAGTAATAAACGGCAGCAATCCGCTGGATGGCTCTCCCTTTACAATGTAAGGATCAACGCCATCGATAAAATTGTGGTGATAAGAGTTGAGGGAAACGGTTCGTTTTAACGTCATCCCGATATCATTGGCCTGAACACCGTTCAATGTTTCACCATATTCCTTGTTCGATTCGCGTCCGTAAGTATAAGTTACACCGGCCGTTGCCATCAAATCGCCTTCGTAAGTGGCATCGATGAACATTTTTCCGCGGTATTTTTCACCGCTTTCCATTTCGATTTCAACAATTTTTTGCCCCTGCTTTTTAACGCCGTTTTCCCGGTTTATCCTTTGTTTGTAAACCACTTCAATTTTTTCGGGAGACATCATTTCTTCATACACTTTTAGCGCTGCCGACGGCTCAAAAGTCCACATGGCATCTTCGCCTTCCGCTGTGCGTGTTTGCCCTCCATCCATATATTCCGAACTCTTCTGCCATTTCCAGCTCTCCGGTTTTTCGTAATACCGCTTAATATTCTGGTAAAATTCGCGGGAAATTCCGCCAATGGCCTGTTTGTTGCC
>CAYUBV010000270.1:0-4057 GCA_964443035.1 uncultured Tangfeifania sp. | reverse complement strand
AAAATTTCTCTTAAATCTTCCTCAACTACGGTGTACGGAAGATTTCCAACATAAATGTTCATTTGTAAAACTATATTAAATTAATAAAACAGGTATTAACAACTGGAACGAAATGTCCCGGCGTTTTTTCAATCGCGACTAAACCAGAATACCGAAGTGTAATAATTTCAGAAACCAAAATAAATCGTGGTGAAAAACATGGAAAGATAACCGTGCCCGGCTGCAGAATACCTTCAAAAAATTTCAACAAAAAAAGATCAACTTGTTAATTATGAGACAAACGAAACTTTAAAAAGTTCAAGATTGTCTTTAAAAACACAGGGCAAAGTTAAATTAAAATTGGAATAAACAAACAATTAACTGCAACTTTCCCAATTTTCTTATTTATTCAGCTAAATCCCTGATTACAACACTGGCAGCCAAACATCCGAAAACAGCGGGCATGTATGAAATTGTTCCAACTGAAGACTTTTTATTCTGACCCTCCTCCGGCCGAATCGCATTTTCGTCAACCCCCTCGGACGAAAAAACTACTTTGAATCCTTTTTTGATTCCCAGCCTGTTGAGGCGCTTCCGAATCATTCGGGCCAGTTTGCAGTTATACGATTTTGAAATATCAGTCACTGCCACTTGTAAAGGATCGACTTTTCCTCCGGCTCCCATCGAGCTTACGAGGTTCAAACCCAACTCCATGGTATGATGGATTAAAAAAACTTTGGGCGACAGCGTGTCGATGGCATCCACCACATAATCAAACGGCTGGCTTTTCAATAGCTCCACTGCCTTTTCATCCCGGATAAATTCAAAAACTGATTTCAGTTCCAGCCCGGGATTTATATCCAGAAGCCGTTGCGCAATAATTTCAGTTTTCGGACGGCCTTCCGTACTTTTCAGGGCAGGCAGTTGCCTGTTCCGGTTAGTGGTTTCCACCTCATCACCATCAACAATGGTCATTTTCCCAACTCCGGCGCGGCAAATCATTTCAGCAGCAACGGCGCCCACTCCCCCTAAACCAACTACCAAAACGTTGGCATTTTTCAGCTTTTCAAGTTTTTCGGGGCCAAGCAGCAAATTTGTCCGGTCTAACCAATCTGACACAGTTACCAGGTAATTTTGAGTTTGTATATGATTCAACCCGATGTTTAATCCGGTTGTAAAAAATTGACATTTTCAATCCGGTTGAAATTTTCCCAAACCGATCTTTTAAGTTCCTCCACAGAACTGTTCCGGATTTCGGCAGCCTTTTTATAAATATTGTCCACTTCGGCTTCGTATTCATCGGTTTCAAAAAAAATCCTTTCCAGGGGTAAAAAACGCAACGAATCGAGTGCTTTGGCATCTTCGTTAAAAAGGATTTTTCCGAACGAAAAGAGCATTTCTTTTTTTACCAGTTGTTCCGAAATTTCGCGATTGGCGTTGTATCCATGAAAAATCCAGGGAACTGTAGGGTGCAGTTCTTTGTGCAATTCAATTATTTCGTTGTAGGCTTTCACGCAATGAATAATCAGTGGTATTTTAAAATCCTCAGCCATAAAAGCCTGCGCCTTAAAAACCCGTTTTTGTTCATCAAAATCGGTATTTGTAATTTTATCCAGACCGCATTCCCCTATAAAAATTACGTGATCGAGTTCCAGTGCATCTTCCATCATTACAAGGTGCTCGTTGTTTTCGGCTTCCGACTTTATTTTCCAAGGATGCAATCCGACCGAGAAAAAATTCCGACCGTCAAACAATGGAATACTCTCGCCCGGAAACAGGTTTCGCACTGTAACCGTGTTTTTTTCCTTTCGTGAAAGATGCGTGTGCAAATCGATATAGGGAACAGGATTATTCACAAATGTCGGGGATTAAACCATTTCAAAAATTTTATCGACAACTTTTTCTGCGCCATCCGCAATCTGATCGATGGTAGAATCGAGCATATAACAAGGTGTTGTGATTACTTTGTATTTTTCATCAATAACAATTTCGCCGTGCATCGTATTTTCATGCACTCCGCCCATTTTTTCCACTGCCTGTGCTGTATCTGCATCCTGGCCGATGGTAACTTTTACATCTCCCAAAATTTTTGTTAGTATCACCGGAGAAATACAGAGGGCACCCACCGGTTTTTCGGCTACAACAGTTGCCCTTACAGCCGCTTCCACATCATGGTTTACTTTACAATCTACTCCGTCGAAAGCAAACGTGCAAAGATTTTTGGCCGCTCCAAAACCTCCCGGAATAATAATAGCGTCAAAATCTTCGGCTTTGTATTCCGAAAGCGGTTTAATATCGCCGCGGGCAATCCGGGCAGCTTCAACCAGCACATTCCGCTTTTCATCCATCTCTTCCCCGGTGAGGTGATTGACAACATGAGCCTGTTCCACATCGGGGGCAAAACACTGGTATTTGGCTCCTTTCCGGGCAATGGCCAGCAATGTTAATGTTGATTCATGAATTTCAGCGCCATCGTAAACGCCGTTTCCTGCTAAAACTACTGCTATTTTTTTCATGATTCCGTTCATTTTTCAATTTTACCCAAAATTACAGTTTATAGCTGAAAAATTGAAATGGGGATGTACCAAATGTTCTCAAAGAAGCGGAATTCCGTATTTAACACAATGCTTTTTTCAGAAATATAACAATATTTGTACTGGCAAATCAATCGGAAAAAATTATTTCTATGCGTACTGTATGTTTAACACTGGTAGTTGCAATTTTTATTGTTTCGTGTAACAAAAAGGAAAATAATAATGATACCCAACCGGTTGAAAGTCTGCTTGTATATGGCGGCGATTTTTCCATTATGAAAAAACTGGAAGATGCCGGAGGTAAATATAAAATCGATGGCGAAGTTAAAGATGGATTTCAGATTTTCAAGGAGAACAACTATACATGGAACCGATTACGGATTTTTCACTCGCCCAACATGGAAGGCCCTGTTTGCAACGATTTGGAATACACCATTGCATTGGCAAAAGAAGCAAAATCCTACGGATTTAAATTTCTGCTAAATTTTCACTATTCCGATACCTGGGCGGATCCTGCCAAACAGTTTGTGCCTGAAGCCTGGGAAAACCTGGATTTTGAAACGTTGACCGACAGTGTTTACCAATACACCAAAAATGTAATAAATGCACTTGCCGAAGCCGGCGCAGCGCCCGACATGGTTCAGGTGGGCAACGAAATCAACAACGGCATGATTTGGCCCCAGGGAAGATTGTGGAACAACGACGGCACCGCCAACTGGGATGAACTGGCAGAATTGTTAAAAGCCGGAATCCGCGGTGTGAAAGATGCTAAAAACGGCGCCGCCACTCCTATTTTGATACATGCAGCTACCGGCGGAAATGTGGTGGAGTCAGACAATTTTTACAGCAACATCATCCAGCGCGGTGTTGATTTCGATGTTATTGGGTTGAGTTATTACCCGTGGTGGCATGGCACTTTTGAGGATTTGAAAAACAACCTCGGTTTTCTGTCTGATAAATTTGAGCAGGAAATTTCGGTGGTTGAAACTGCTTACTATGCCAACGGCTGGTATCCCGATCCTGAGGAATGGGTGCTCGACGTTCAACCGTTTCCTCCTACCGGGCAGGGGCAATACAATTTTTTGGTGAAACTGAATGAAATTCTAAAAAAATACCCGAAAGTAACTTCTGTGTATTACTGGAAACCCGACGGCATAGAAGTACCCGGAACCGGTGTTCCATATTTGGGCCGAAGTCTGTTCAGCCGCGACGGGAATGCATTTAAAGGAATCAGGGCGTGGAAAGCAAAAGAATAGTTATTTCAGGTTTCTTCTTTTTTCGCGCCGGGTCATTTCCAGGCCCCTGATTTCAGCCGGATGCACCACATTGTATTTTTGTGATGAAAACAACAATCCGGTTTCATTTTCACTGATTACAAACTGCGGGATAATAAACCGTAACTCATCTGAATTTAAGCTATTTTGGAAAATCAATAATAGCAGTTCTTCCGCATTTAAAGGAACCACGCCAATGTGCTGGCCGGCAAAAATTTTCTCATTCACTTTTAACTTTTCATCCGGATCAATTACGTTCCGGTAACAAAT
>CAYUBV010000269.1:0-4079 GCA_964443035.1 uncultured Tangfeifania sp. | reverse complement strand
AAATTCTTCAGAAACCGGAAATTCAACCATGGCCCGAAAATTTTGCATTCGACCTGACTGAAACCGAAAAAGAAGCCGGTTGTATTTATATGGAGCGGTTGCGTTATGTGGATGAACAGCCGGTTTTTTACGACATCAACCACCTGCCAAATTTGAATCTGTCCCGGTTTACCAGCCGGTCGCTGGAAAACAAATCGCTGTTCGAAATTCTCAGGAAACATTACCAGGTGGAGATTCTGGGCGGCGAACAAAAGCTAAAAGCAATTATTCCCGACAAACGCATCCGGAATTTACTTCAGCTAAAAAAAGGAAAGCCTGTTTTATACATTGAACGGAAACTGACTACTAACAAAGAGGTATTTAATATTTATTCTACCATTTATTTCAACTCAGAAAAACATGCTATTTTCGGGAGCTTTTAACAGATATTATTTACCCGCTTTAATTTTTCCTGCAAAAATTTTTCTTCCCTGTATTTAATCCTAATTTTGCGCACCGAAATTTCTGATTGAATTTCAGGTTTTAATACAAAACAGATGGCAGATAAATGGTTGTCTTCCGTGAGGTAGAATTGAAAACAAAACATTTTGGGAAATACGAAAGTCGTTCTGGACAAAATAAAAGAACCCGTCAACATCAGGGGCGAAAAAGCCACTTTTATTAATGAGAAATACGGAGAGCACCCCCGTAATAATTTCGATGTCTGGCTGGCAGATTCTGAAAAGCCTGCGCCACTTGTCATTTACATTCACGGCGGTGGATTTGTTAGCGGCGATAAATCGAAGTATTTTGATTCTCCCGATTTGGTGCGTTTTATGGATGCCGGAATTTCGGTGGCGGTTATCAATTACCGTTTCATGACGGAAGTTCCCTACGGAATAATGGCCAGTTTCAGAGATTCAAAAAGATGCCTGCAATACATTCGGCATAATGCCGAAAAATACAACATTGATAAAAACCGAATCGCTTGTTCAGGTGGTTCTGCAGGCGCCGGAACTGCACTCTGGCTGGCGTTTAGCGACGACATGGCTGATGCTGAAAACGATGATCCAGTGTTGCACGAATCCACCCGCCTGACCTGCGCCGGAGCTTTTGCCACGCAATCGACGTACGATATCTTTCAGTGGGAACAGACCATTGGCGTGCCGATGGCTGCCACCCGCGAACAACTGATTTCAATTGCTGCGGCGTTTGGAATCCGGTACGAAAACGGAATGGATTTGTACGGGTTGACCGAAAAACGCAAAGAGCTGGATTTTCTGGCTAAAATGGATAAAAATGACCCGCCCGTTTTTGTTTTCAACAAACATAAAAGTGGAATTCCAGCCAACCAGGACGACCTGAATCACCATCCCCTTCATGCCAAAATTATAAAAGAAAGGGCCGAACAGGTTGGGCTCGAAGCAATTGTTTATGCGCCTGAGATTGGAATCGCCGATCCTTCAGGAAAAGATTTGGTGGAATTTTTTATTGAAAGATTCACTTAACAGCAGGCATTTTGCATAAATTTCCACCGTATATGAAATAATATGCATTTTTCTTTACAAAAGAATAATGCCGGAATGAAATAGCTTTTACTGTTCTGTTGTACGGTATTGGCATTGTTCAGCACGATAAGAAGCTGATTTTGATATCTTTTTTAAGGCCGAAGGTGATCTGTGTTTGTTAAAAATATCCATCTTTGCAAACGAAAATCAGACAAAATCAAAAACGAATGAAACGAGCATAATAAAAAGTCTTTTAATAAACAGGGACATGATTATGCAAGTTCCACGAGTTACCATTAAAAACAAACAATTATAAACGAATGAAAGTATTGAAGTTTGGCGGAACATCGGTTGGCTCACCCGAAAATATGCGGGCTGTGATGAATATTGTTGCCAATGGCGAGCAAAAAATTATTGTTTTGTCGGCCATGTCAGGCACCACCAACGACCTGGTTAAAATTTCGGGTTATTTAAAAAAGAAGAACAAAGAAACGGCAGGCATTCTCATAGGGCAACTTGAATCGGCTTATAAAAAGGTTGTGAAAGAGCTTTTTAAAACCGAAGAAAATCAGCAAGCCGGGCTGGATATAATTAAGTCATCATTTAAAACTATAAAATCATTTACTTCGGGCAGGTTTTCTGCCGAGGGAGAAAATACCATTCTTTCGATGGGGGAAATGATTTCAACACAACTGTTTACCTTGCTGATGAATGAAAACGGGCACAACACCAAACTGCTGCCGGCACTCGATTTTATGCGCATCGACGAGGATAAAATGGCTGATTCGCAGTTTATTGGCGACCATGTTTTTCCGGTTTTGGAGAAAGTAGGTGATGCTGATTATTATATTACACAGGGTTACATTTGCCGGAATGCCAAAGGAGAAATAGACAACCTGCAGCGCGGCGGAAGCGATTACACGGCTTCACTGATTGGAGCTGCAATAGATGCCGAAGAAATTCAGATATGGACTGATATCGACGGTTTTCACAACAACGACCCGCGGTATGTTGAAAATACCAAAAAAATTGATCGGCTCTCGTTTAACGAGGCAGCGGAGCTGGCTTATTTCGGGGCGAAAATTCTTCACCCGCAAACCGTATTTCCGGCGCGTGTTCAGGATATTCCGGTAAGGCTTAAAAACACAATGAACCCCGATGACAGCGGAACTTTGATAACTTCTGAAATTACAGGAACAGGAATTAAGGCCGTGGCTGCAAAGGACGGAATTACGGCCATTAAAATCCGCTCTGCCCGAATGCTGATGGCTTACGGTTTCCTGAAAAATGTGTTCAGGATTTTTGAGAAATACAGAACACCTATCGATATGATTTCTACATCGGAGGTTGCTGTTTCTCTTACAATCGATAACATCGATCACATCAAGAGAATTTGTGATGACCTGAATAAATTCGGGTCGGTGGAAGTGGAACACAACATGACAATAATTTGTGTTGTGGGCGATATTATTGGCGAAGAGCGGGGATTTGCTTCAAAAGTATTCGATGCGCTCGATGGAATTCCAATCCGTATGATTTCATACGGTGGAAGCCGTTACAATATTTCAGTTTTGGTGCCGAGTTCTCACAAGGAAAAAACATTGAGGGTGCTGAGCGAAGATTTGCTGAAAAACGGGGATTAGCAAAAATGCAATGAGTGATCATTAAAAAAGCCGGCAGTTTTAAAAATTGCCGGCTTTTGTATTCTGTCAACAATTGGTATTACATCCCGCTAAAATCAACTCCTTCAAATACAACGGAAGGAATCCGCCAGGCTGAGTTTCTGTTTACGTCATTTCCTGTTTCCACGATATTCGACCAAAGTTCTTTCATGTTTCCGGTGATGTTCATTTCAGAAACAGGCTGAACCAATTCGCCGTTTTCAACCAGGAACCCTTCAATACCATATGAAAAATCTCCTGTGGTTCCGTTGCAGTTTCCGCCATTAAACCCGGTAACAAAAATTCCTTTATCAACCGAGGCTACCAGACCATCCAAATCTTTATCGCCGGTTTCAAAAACCAGGTTGGTGGAGCTTCCGCTGGTAGGATCCATTTCCAGCTTTTTTGCATAATAGGTATCGATGTAATAATTTTCAAGAACGCCTTTTTCAAACACATGGCGTTTTTTGGTGGCTAGTCCTTCGTTATCGAAAAGCCGCGAACTGCGACCTCCCAAAATAAACGGGTCGTCGGTAATAGTCAGTTTTTCCGAAAATACCTTTTCGCCTTTTTTATCTACCAGAAATGAATTGCGTTGCTGAATGGCCGAACCACTGAGCGCTGAAATCAGCGGGCTGAAAATACGTCCTACCTGCCGGTTTTCCACAATCATTTTCATTTTGCCCGATGAAATTTTATCCTGACCGATTTTTTGAAGCGCGCGGTCGAGTGCTTTTTTTCCAATGTTTTTCTTTTCAAGCTTGTCGTAAAGAATGGCACTTTCGCTCCAGTATGATTCGGGGCGGGCGTCGCCTCCTTTTACCGAAACCTGGGCATTCAACCCGTAATACGAGTTGGCAAGGTCGCCTTCAAAACCATTGCTGGTAACCATTAATCGCTCGTTCAGCCCATCGAAGTAGCTGGCTGAAAC
>CAYUBV010000268.1:0-4093 GCA_964443035.1 uncultured Tangfeifania sp. | reverse complement strand
CCATTCAGCGTTTCAAAGAAATGCTGAACCAGAAAGGAATTTTCACCACCATCCGCGCTTCCCGTGGCCAGGATATTTATGCTGCCTGCGGACTGCTTTCCACCAAAGAACTGGTGAAATAAGTCGTTATCAGAAGAGACTCAAAATTCTAAATTTGGCAAGTTAACTTCCCGTATTTAGCTAAATTTGGCAAGTTATGAGGTTTCTACTTGTAAATTATTCAAAGTTTATTGGATTAAGTTCTTTCACCCCGAATCCTTTTTCTCCTTTTTCAACCGTTGCAGATTCATTGTAAAAATCGTGCTCAAAAAACAGGATGTAATTTTTTTCCGTAGCCTCTTTCAGCAATTTCTCCTTTTCTTCCATCACTTTCACCGGGTTCAAATCGTAAGCCGCTACCCAAAGCAGCGGGATATTTGCGGCAGTCGGAACCAGGTCGGAGGTGTAAATCACTGTTTTTCCATTGTGATTTATGTACGGCAACATTTGTCCGGGGGTGTGGCCGTTGAAAAATCGTACTTCAATGCCTGGAAACAGTTCGCCTTCATTTTCAACCAGTTTTAATTTCCCTGAATCCATCAAAAAGTTGAGTACTTCTGAATGATAAGCTGCCTGTTCGCGTGGATTGGAATTTTTTGAGTGCTCCCACTGTTTTTTGCTGCACCAGTGCATTGCATTCGGAAACCGGAGTTGAAGTACCCCGTCCACATTTTTTACCGCTCCTGTGGCATGGTCCCAGTGGAGATGCGTGAGCAAAACATCGGTAATATCTTTGGGTGAATAACCGTTTTCTGTCAGCGACTTTTCAAGCTGGTGCAACCCAACCACACCATTATTTTTCAAATGCTTTTCAGAGTAGTGATTGCCAATTCCGGTTTCAATCAAAATTTTTCGTTTCCCCCGATCAACCAACAGGCAGCGCAATGCCAGTTTGGTAAAATTATTTTCGTCGGCCGAGTAAACTTTGCTCCACAATACTTTGGGAATGACGCCGAAAAGCGCGCCACCATCACAGTGAAAATGTCCGGCTGATATTGGGATGAGTTTCATAATTTAAAAAGTTTGAAGACGGAAGACCGAAGCCGGAGGTTTTTGTTTCGACTTCAAAAAATCCGCATTCATATAAAAACAAATAAAATAATAATATTTTATTGAGAGAAACTTTATCCAAAATTAGGCTATTTGAAGGGTTGCTATGCGTTTGAAATGTTTTTGATTCAGTGTTTTAATGGGCATGTCATAAACGAGGCAAGTTGCTGCAATAAATATATCACGGAATTCAATCATATTGTTTTCTTTTCTTAATTGATGATAAATTTCTCCTGATTTCATAGCAACCTCCCGATCGAAAGGTAAAACCAACAGATCTTCAGTAAGCAATTTCACATCTTCTTTTTTTGATTTATTTGTGGCCCCATCAATAATTCATACAATGTTATTGAAGAAATGGCCAATTGCACATTTTCAGAAAGACTAAAAAGTACTGTTTCTGTTTTGTTCTTTTTTCGCAAAAATTCAATAAATATGCTTGTATCAACTACCATTCTTCAACCTTCCATTGATTAAAAAGTGTTTGATTTTTTTTTAATACCATCAAGTCAGAATCTGACCATGTTGAAACTTTTAAAATTTTCTTTTTGTAATCTGAAAGAGAATCGCTTGTTTTCGTCTTTTGTTTATACAACAAAAAATCCATAAAGTCATTCACTTCTTGTTTTCCGGAATTATTTAATAGCTTATATTTTGAAAGTAAATCTGTCATCCCCTCTTTTTCTGTAAAGATAAAGTTTTTTTACTCTGAATTCAAATTTCATTTTTTCTGAAAAGCAGAATCGAGCGAGAAGTCCATCACGTGTTTTACTACCCCTTTGTAATCTTCCACTCCTTTTTCCACTTTGTTGGTTTTCAGGTAAGTGTCGTTAACCTTTGTGGCGACGCGGTCAATTTTCTCATTCCTCAAGCTGGCCCAGTGTTCACTGATTTTCTGAATGTCTTTTTTAACCGGATCGTCCAGTTTTTTAATGATCTCGGGATATTTTTCCAACCGGTAACCCTGGAAAATAAAATACCTTAATACCATCAGGTTGGCAGAATATTTCAACTTTTTAGATTCACTTTGCGTACAAACCAGCCAGCCGTAAAAATTGGCTTCCGATTCGCCGGTAATTCCAAACTGGTGGGCTTTTTCGTGGGCCAAAACAAACGGGTATTCAACCGGCAACAACTTTCTGTTAAGGTGTATTTCATTAAAAAACGGTCCGTAATAACCCGAAATTCCGGCCTGCGCAAAAAAGCCGCTAAAAGTAATGTCTTTGGCAGGGCGCTTTCCTTGCGGGTAATTCATTTTTAAAACCGGTGCCAGTTTTTTGTATGACGATTCAACGAGTGCATCAATTTTATTTTTGTCGAAATCTTCGAAGGGAGTGTATGATTCATTGGTTTCTATTACCAGCTTCTCAAAAACCTTCAAAAATTCTTCGGTGTCCGGCGATTGGTTTGCTATTCCGAGCCGGGTATTCAAATCTTCCCTGAAATAATTGAATCCCCAGAAAAAGTAAAAAAGAAGGTAAACGAGCGCCAGTGTGTTCAAAACAATTTTACCGGTTTTTTTTGGTGAGATTTTTTTAAGCAGGAGTAATACAACCAGTGAAATGGCAAAAATTATCAAGCCCAAATATAAAAAATCGTCAATTGAAAAAGGGAAAACGGCACTGATTGATGAAAGAACAGAGGCGACAGCAGGATAAATTTTTTGAGCATAAACTGATTCTGCCCAGTCGCGGTTTTTTGCCAACCATTCAGTGAGTCCAAAAGTAATAAGTGCCAGTAATGGCAGGAGGAGCCACAAGGGAAACCGGTTTTTCAACTGTTTTTTTCTTTTATTCATATTTATGTCCGACAATTATACAATTTTCTTTTTCACTTTTGAAAACAAAAACAGCCACTTCATTGCATTTTCTATATCCATGATTTTTATTTAACCATTCTCCGGACGAAAAAAATAAGTTTTATTATTATTGCAAATAGTTTTCCAAAAAAGTAAAAAAATGAAATCATTATTCGCAGTATTGCTCGCGGCAACTTTTTCATTCTCAGCTTGTGCTGACGAACTTGACAAAAAAACAGCAAACATTCACAGAAAAGCACTAACTGTTGATACACATGTTGATACGCCAATGGCTTTGTTGAACGACAAATTTGATATTGGTGAGCGAAAT
Organism: uncultured Tangfeifania sp.; assembly: GCA_964443035.1. Taxonomy (GTDB): domain Bacteria; phylum Bacteroidota; class Bacteroidia; order Bacteroidales; family Prolixibacteraceae; genus Tangfeifania. Next base: position 875 of record CAYUBV010000268.1, on the reverse strand, counting down.
GAAGCGCCCCGCAGCCGGGTAGATTTTGTAAGAATGAAGGAGGGCGGCCTGGATGCCATCTTTTTTGCTGCTTTTACGGGCCAGCGCGAACGGACGGTTGAAAACACCGGGGCTGCTTACAAACGAGCCAACGATATGATTGACGCTACTTACGAAGTTTGCGATCACTACAATGAAATGGCCGAAGTTGCATTTTCTTCGGCGGATGCAGCGCGCATCGAAACCACCGGCAAACGTGCCATTTACATCGGCATGGAAAATGGTTTTCCGCTGGGTAAAGACCTTTCCAGGGTGAAAGAATTCTACGACCGCGGTGTGCGGTACATTACGTTGAGTCATTCTTCGAACAATGATATCTGCGATTCATCCACCGATAGAGATGGCCCCGAGCACAACGGATTGAGCAAATTCGGGAAAAAGGTGGTGAAAGAAATGAACCGCCTCGGAATGATGGTGGATGTTTCACACATTTCAGATAAAGCTTTTTTCGATGTGATGAAAAAGAGCAAAGCGCCGGTAATTGCTTCCCATTCGAGTGTGCGTGCCATTGCAAAACATCCGCGCAACATGACCGATGCGATGATAAAAGCGCTGGCTGAAAACGGGGGCGTAATTCAGATTTGCCTGCTCGACGATTACGTGAAAGACCCGGACACCACCACGGTGCATTACCAAAAAATGCAGGAATTAAGGAAGATTTACAATGCCGAATTCGAGTCGATGAGCGATGAAAAGAAAGAAGCATTCCGTGATTTGTGGCGCGATACTCAGGAAAAATATCCCAAAGAACTGCCCACTGTTGCAGATTATGTCGATCATATCGATCATGTGAAAAATCTGGTGGGAATCGATTATGTGGGGATTGGCAGCGATTT
>CAYUBV010000267.1:0-4120 GCA_964443035.1 uncultured Tangfeifania sp. | reverse complement strand
CACCTGTTGTCAATGATTTCTTATGAAGACCTCACGCCCGACCCGCTGGAACTTCCGCCAAGAGAAAACAATCGCGGGTATGTGCGTCCGCCGTTGGATGAAATGACGTATGTGCCTGAGGTATATTAGTTATCCAGGGTTTGGGTCATGCCGAAAAGGTGACGGGCCTGGTTTTCGAGGAACCCGGAATAGAGCACCTGCCGACCGTCCACTTCGGTGTAGCCGCGCTGCGTAAGTTCAAAATAGGCGTAAGTCCAGTTAATTTCCACGGGGCCGTTCTCCCCTATCACTTCGGTTTCTTCTTTTACAGCCTGAGTAGCCGTTTGCTGCAACATGCTTCCTTTATTCCCTTCGGTAACTTCTTTCATCGGCACACCTTTGCTGTCGAGCAAGCGGGCAGTCGATTCCAAATCGGGCCATGCTTCAACGTTCTGTTCGTTAACCGATGCTGCAAAATGGTTGACCGAATTGCCGTGTAAAAGCACCCAGGCGGCATATTGCGAGATGTCGTTCAGTTTTAAAACTGTTTCCTTGCGGGGTGCCCGCCACGGACGTTTAAAGTAACCAACCAGTTCTTCTTCCAGAAGATTGGCTGCCTCCGTTGTAAGCTGGCCATCGTTACACAAACGGTTGAGCAGCTCAATCCCGCTGTCGGAAAGCAGGTAGGGCGTATCTTTTACAGTTTCGTTTATCATTTGTTGTGCCCATGCCGGAAGTTTTTCCACCTCGATCTGGCTCACAAAAAACCGGGGAAGATCCTTTTCCGGATGCTCAAAATGAATGGCGCTGATTTTCTTTTTTGAAAAAGAATAATTACCGGCGCCCATATATCCGAAACATTTTATAATGTGCCTGATATCCGAAATTCCATCGGGTTGTTCGCCGGTATGTGTTTTCAGCGTTCGAAAGGCCACATGATCGATAACAACCTTTCCTCCTTTTTTTTCAATCAGCTTTTTATAAATCCGGGCATAGGGCACACGTTCAATGTATTGTTCCCAAAGCTCGCGGATTAAATTCCTGGCAATATCGGCAGCATTTCGTTTCATCTGTTTAAAATTATAAGATTACCGGAAATTCATCTGATGCATAAGCCGTTACATCGAAAGCATTTATTCGGACCTGCAACAGTAGAATCCATAAAATCATTTCCTTTCATATCCTTTTAAACATGAAAATAAGGTGAATGGTTACCCAATTGAATGTGTTTTAAAATATTGTTTTATTGGAATTTATACCAGTAGGTTATTCTGAGTTCCGGGTGGTTTTCTTTGCTTTTTTCATGAATTTCAACACATCTTTCTTATCGAAAAATGAGGTAGCCCCCATTTTTGTAGCATTTAAAGCGCCGGCGGCATTCCCGAAATTCAGGGCTTCCTGTATGGGTTTTCCGTTGAGGTAGTAGTGCAGAAACCCGGCAGAAAAGGCCATTCCCGAGCCAATGTTGTCCTTCATCTCCAGCTCGTAGCCCGAATCACGAAAAGCTCCCTCTTTCTTGTGCCAGGCAAATACACCTTTCGGTCCGCGGGTAATAATCACCAAATCAATTTTATATTTCTCAACGAGCTGTTTGCCAAAACCTTCAATATCGCTGTGCTGAAGCTCCAGTTTTTCAGTCAGAAAATCAATCTCCTTCTCTTTTATCCGCACAAGGTTCGATGACCGTAAAAGGCTGTCGATAACCTCGATGTTAAAAAAATGTTTAAAAAGCTTCAGGTCGAAAAACTTGAGAGACCCCGGCGACTCCTTAATAAGCTCGCGGATGGTATTTTTTGAAATGCCAAACCGCTGGGCAAGCAGTCCATAAAAAAGGCAATCGGCCTTGCGGGCGAGTTTGAGCGCTTCGGTTGAAAACTCGATGTGGTCGAAAGCCACATCCGGGGTAACTTTATAGATGGGTTCGTATTTATCGTCGAGCTGGATGTTCACCGTGCCGGTAGGGAACTCTGAATCGATCTGTACATCGTAGGTGGAAATCCCGAGTTCCTCGAGACGGTTCAGCGCCGCATGGCCCAGTTCATCATCGCCCACGCGCGAAAGCAGAAAACCTCTTTCGCCAAAACAATTGCACCGAAATGCCAGATTCGAGGGTGTTCCTCCCAGCACTTTACCATCAGGTAAAATATCCCATACAACTTCTCCGAATGCAACTATTTTTTTTGCCATTTATCTTTTTTTGCGCTGCAAAAATAGCGATTAATCGAAAATGATTCAAATTTCAACAGGTTGCATTCTGTTTAAAAAACTTAATGAAACTTAACCTACTTATATTTTGGAATTTATAATTCAAATAAAATTATTATTTCAGGTATTTGCTAACGAAATCGCCGAGCACCTCATCGAGTTTCGGATGCCCGATTTCCTCGAGGTCATAAAAAACACGGGTTGACGGTTTTTTGATTTTTACGATTCTGTTTAAATCGATGGGAGTACCGATGATAACCGAATCGCAATCGGTGTTATTAATTGTTTTTTCAAGATCTTTTACCTGCTTTTCGCCATATCCCATTGCGGGCAGCAACTTACCGATGCCGGGATATTTTTTGAAAGTTGCCTTGAGTTCGCCGGTAATAAACGGGCGCGGATCAATAATTTCAGCGGCGCCAAAACGGCGGGCAGCCACTACGGCAGCGCCGATTTTCATTTCACCGTGGGTAAGTGTAGGACCGTCTTCCACACACAATACCCGCTTGCCGTAAATTACATCCTGGTTTTCTACACTCACCGGACTGGTTGCATCGATTACCGTAGCCTCAGGATTGACACATTCGATGTTCTTCCGCAACTGTTCCACACTTTCAGGCGTGGCCGTATCAATTTTGTTGATGATAACCACATCGGCGGTTTTCAGCACCACCCGGCTCGGGTAGTAGGTCAGCTCAGCGCCAGCCCGGTGCGGATCGGTAACGGCAATGCTCAAATCCGGTTCGTAAAACGAAAAATCGTTGTTGCCGCCATCCCACAAAATTACATCACAGCCGTCGGGGTCATTTTCCGCTGCACGCAGAATGGCTTCGTAATCGACCCCGGCATAAATAACATTTCCGCGGGCAATGTGCGGTTCATACTCTTCCATCTCTTCGATGGTACATTTGTGCTTTTTCAGGTCTTCGAGTTTGGCAAAGCGCTGCACTTTTTGTTCAGCCAAATCTCCGTAAGGCATCGGGTGCCGCACCGCTACCACACGAATTCCTTTTGCCATGAGCAACTGCACAATCTTCCGGCTGGTCTGGCTTTTGCCTGAACCGGTGCGGGTGGCACAAACCGAGATTACCGGCTTTGTACTGGAGAGCATCGTTTGTTTCGGGCCGAGCAGCATAAAGGATGCACCGGCGACATTTACCATTGCTCCGGCCTCCATCACATGCTGGTGGGTAACATCGCTGTAAGAAAATACGCAAATGTCGGCTTTCAAATCTTTGATTAATTTTTCTGTGCCGGTTTCAGGAAAAATCGGGATACCGTCGGGATAAAGTGTGCCAGCCAGTTCGGCCGGATAGCGACGATCGTCGATTCCCGGAATCTGGGTAGCCGTAAAAGCAACCACTTCGTAATCGGTATTGTTTCTGAAAAAAGTGTTGAAGTTATGGAAGTCGCGGCCGCCGGCTCCCATCAGAATTACTCGTTGTTTAGTCATAAGTTTTTTTGTTTAAATATCCTGAAAATTAATTTTTAAAAGATGAATAAAACAGGATAAATCTCAGCCTCACAGATTTTTTTTCAGGAACTTTCTATAAACATGCGATCTTTCTGAGGCTATGTTTGCAAGCTCTTGGAATCCCGGAGGGATTAAATGTTTATAGAAAATTGATGGAGCTATTAACACATACGACTCCGGCCGGAGTCGAACTATTCCTTCATCATGACCTTTCTATAAACATGCGACCTCGCTGAGGTCGTCTCAATGTATTCTATTGTCATTCCTACAGATTTTTGACCTTTCTGAGGTCGTGTATGGAAGCTCTTAGAATCCCGGAGGGATTAAATGTTTATAGAAATTGATGTACCTGTTAACATATACGACTCCGACCGGAGTCGAATTCTTCCTTCATAATTGTCTTTCTGTAAACATGCGACCTCGCTGAGGTCGTTCCGGGAGAAAGATTCTCCCGGTCTCAAC
>CAYUBV010000266.1:0-4182 GCA_964443035.1 uncultured Tangfeifania sp. | reverse complement strand
TCGTTGTGCATTTGTTTTACGGTAAATTGTTGGGGAAGACCCGAAAAGAGCGGGTCATCTTTCAGTATTTCAATTTTAAAATCACCCGACTCCGGTTCCTCGCTGCGTAACAATTCGGAACCAAAAAGAGAGCCGGTAATGTGATGTCCGGCGCAAATTCCCAGCACCGGCTTTTCAAATTCATTTAGCCACCTAAAGTATGGAAGGTGGTGTTCCGCAATATTGTTTCCCTGCGGGGAACCCGACAACAAAATTCCGTCAACCGAATTAAAATCGAATTCAGGAGCAGCAGCATATTCAATCGAAATGCCTTTCATCCCTTCTTTGTTGACAATTTTTTGCAGCGGTTCAACAAATTCGTTTATACCGGGTTCAGCATTGTTTATTATTAAAACTTTGCGCATAGTACTTGATTTATCGTTGCAAAATAATCATTTTCAGCAAGTGAACCAATACCTCAATGTTTTTCATACTCAGTATGATTTCCTATCTTGCACCACAAATTCTTATTAGGTTAAATTTAATTGTAAAAGGGAAATGAAAAAATTATTGATTTTAATTATAGCTGTTGCCTTTTTTTCCTGTAATCAGCAGAAGACTGACGGGTTTGAAGTAAAAGTTGACCTGGAAGGAGCTGAAGGCCAGATTTTGCTCGAAAAGCGCGGGGAGTCAGACTGGATTCCGGTTGATACAGCCGAAATAGTTGACGGTGTTGCTGTGCTGGAAGGCAAAGTCGATCATCCGGAAGATCATTACATTTCGGTGCTCGGTCAGCGGGCCAAAACCATGGTGTTTGTTGAAAATTCCGACATTACTGTTTCAGGGAAGGTCGACTCGCTGGCAAGTGCGGAAGTTACCGGTTCGCAAACCCACGATGAATACACCCGTGTAAACAACCGCATTCAGCAAATAGGCGAAGAATACATGGCGCTGTACCAGCAGGCGCGCGAATTCAGTGCACAGGGCGATACTGCAAAAGCCAGTGATTTAATGGAAGAAGTAAATGCATTGTACGAAAGTACCACTGAACTGCAGGAGGAATTTGTGCGTGAAAACCCGGGGTCGTTTGCTACACCTTATTTTATTTCGCGTATCCAGTACGGTCTGGAACTCGAAGAGCTGGAAGAACTGGTAAATTCACTGGATGAAGAACTGGAGTCTTTACCAGCCATTCAAACGCTGAAAGAACGGATTGCCAAACTAAAAACTGTGGCAGTAGGCCAAAAAGCACCCGATTTTACAATGAACGATACCGAAGGAAACCCGGTAACTTTCTCTGATGTCTATTCGCAACATGAATATACGCTGCTCGATTTCTGGGCCGCCTGGTGTGGTCCGTGTCGCCGCGAAAATCCAAATGTGGTAGCAGTGTATAACGATTATAAAGACGATGGTTTTTATGTGTTCGGGGTTTCGCTCGATCGTGAAAAAGATGCCTGGCTGGAGGCCATTGAAGACGACCAACTGACCTGGACGCATGTCTCTGATTTATCTTACTGGAACAACGCAGCAGCTCAGTTGTACGCGGTAAATTCCATCCCCGCAAGTTTAATTGTCGATAAAAACGGAATCATCGTGGCCAAAGACAAGCGGGACGAGGAATTACGTGAGACTGTCGGTGAATTGGTGGAGTAGAATTTCAGAAAATATACTGCGCACGGGATAAATTGTGCCAACTGCCAATTGATTTTTGCCAATTTTCATAAGTGTAGAAATGTATTCTGCTATCGGTATAAAAATCTGAAAAGCCTTTCGTAAGAAGGGTTTTTTTATTTTGCGGAATTGCTACTTTTGCGGCCATCATGATGCAAGAATATTTTGGCGAAATAGCGGGAATATTAACCGCGGTTTTCTGGACGGTGACCAGCATGGCATTTGAGTCGGCCGGTAAAAAAGTGGGCTCACTGGCAGTAAACCTGATCCGGTTGGTGATGGCCTTCTTTTTTATCGGAATTTACAGTTGGTTTGCCCGCGGATTTTTCTTTCCCACCGACGCAACTCTTTTTCAGTGGCAGTGGCTGGCAGTTTCAGGACTGGTAGGTTTCGTAATCGGCGATTTGCTGCTCTTTCAGGCTTTTGTGGTAGTTGGCGCCCGCATTTCCATGCTCATGATGTCGCTGGCTCCGCCGTTTGCAGCGTTGGTTGGCTGGCTGTTACTCGGGGAAATCCTTTCCGCACAAAGCTGGCTGGGAATGGTAGTTACCATGACCGGAATTGTTCTTGTAATTCTAAAACGTGAAAAAACCACGTTGAATGGTTCCATTGTCCGGAAATTGAAATCAAGCTACTCCATTCCGGGGATTTTGCTGGCGCTGGGCGGCGCCATAGGGCAGGCCACCGGGTTGGTGCTCAGTAAAAAAGGAATGGGAGAGTATGACGCATTTTCTGCTTCCCAAATCCGGGTGCTGGCCGGGATTGCAGGTTTTTCCATTCTGTTTTTCTTTATAAAACGATGGCCGCGTGTTTGGACAGCACTCCGGCATCAATCGGCCATGAAGCGCATTACACTTGGTGCATTTTTTGGCCCCTTTCTCGGCGTATCGTTTTCGCTGCTTGCTGTGCAGCACACTGCTGCCGGAATTGCCGCCACTTTAATGGCAATCACGCCGGTTCTTATCATCGCTCCGTCCATTATTATTTTTAAGGAAAAAGTGAACTGGAAAGAAATCCTTGGGGCAATCATTACAGTGGGTGGTGTGGCGATGTTCTTTTTATGAATTGTAAAACTGCAAAATTGCAAAATTGCAAAATTGTGAAATTGTTATACTGCAAAATTGTCAAATTGTCAAATTGTGAAACTGCCAAATTGTTGAATTCATTAGTTGCTGAAGGCATTGCAGATTTTTTATCGCACATTCAGTTTTTTATCAGTTCAGATATTCCCTCAATTTTGAAAGTTTCATCTGGCGATCCATCGAAAAACTGGTGCTTTCACGTTCTACCTTGTCGGAAACGAAAAGCATCATCAGTTGCCGCATCAGATAATCGCGTTCAATTCCCATAAATCCATAATTATTTTGCTTAAATTTACGTTTTCTTTTTTGAATATGGCGGACTATGAGTTACGATGAGAATTATTTCGACGACAACATTTCATTTGATGACGGCCTGGTAGAAGGACCCGATTATTACATGGAAAATGGTTACCGTGTAATGACAGCAGATTTCCTTACCCGCCGTGGATTCTGCTGTGCCAATGGCTGCCGCCATTGTCCGTATTGGCCAAAAGCACAAAAAGGAAACACCCGTTTAAGGTAAAAACAGGTTACACTTTTTATGGGTAAATACATTCAAAAACACTGAACTTCCTTGTTAATATATGTTTAACCCCCAAAAAAGTCTGATAATTTAACTGAATGATTATTTTTGCTAAAAATTTTGACCGATGACAGGGAAAGAACTACGCATCGTTTTTATGGGGACCCCGGATTTTGCTGTTGCCAGTTTAAAAGCACTGGTAGAAGGCGGCTACAATGTGGTGGGAGTAATAACTGCTCCTGATAAACCTGCCGGCAGGGGTAAAAAACTTACAGAGTCGGCAGTAAAAAAATATGCCCTGCAGAATGATCTGAAAGTTCTTCAGCCTGAAAAGTTGAAAAATCCCGATTTTATTGAAGAACTCAGAGAACTAAAACCTGATTTGCAGGTGGTTGTGGCTTTCCGTATGCTTCCTGAAATTGTGTGGAACATGCCCCCGCTCGGAACCTTCAACCTTCATGGTTCGCTGTTGCCGCAATACCGGGGCGCTGCTCCTTTAAACTGGGCCATTATTAATGGTGAGCCCAAAACCGGTGTTACTACCTTTTTGCTGGATCAAAAAATAGATACCGGAAAAATTCTGTTTCGTAAGGAAATTAAAATTGGCCGGAACGATACGGTAGGCGATATTCACGATCGGTTAATGGATGTTGGCGCCAAATTGGTGCTTCAAACTGTGGATGCACTGGCCAAAGGAAAAGTAAAACCCATTCCGCAATCGGAACTGATTTCTGAAAAAGAAATTATGCCGGCACCAAAATTATTTAAAGTAGATTGCAAAATTGACTGGAAAAATGATGTGGAAACTGTGCGGAATTTAATTCGTGGCCTGTCTCCCCATCCTGTTGCCTGGGCAAATTTGGTGCATAAAAAAAGCGGACGGACAATTCCCTGTAAAATATTTTTTGCCCAGCCTGTCATTTC
>CAYUBV010000265.1:0-4186 GCA_964443035.1 uncultured Tangfeifania sp. | reverse complement strand
TCGAATGAAAACCCGGCTGTTTTTTTGATTTTCGACTCCCTGTAATCCGGATTATTAGTTATGAAGTAAACTTTTGCTGCGCCCACATTGTGTGCAAGCCTGATTATTTGCCCGAGGTTGGAAGGATTTTTAATTTCCCATGCAGCCAGTATGAGTTCGCAGTTTTTGGGAACAGGTTTAACCTGCTTCTCCTGAAAAAATCTCACCGAGTTGGTATTCATGCTGCTGCTATGTTTTGTTATCAGGATAAAATAGTAATTTTGTGCAAAACAACGAAAAAATGAGGATTTCAGATTATACAATTTTATTTTTTGTTGCCATTTTCATGGTTGCCTGCGGCCCTTCCGACGAAGACAAAGCCAGGCAGAAAATGCAACAGGCACAATCGCTTCTGGAAAAAAATGATACTACTGCTGCGTTGCGCCACCTCGACAGCATCCCGCAATTGTACCCCAAAGCGGCTTATGCGGTTAATGCGGCAAAAAATCTGAAGACTGAAGTACAGTTCGATTTGCTTCACCGCAAAGAAGCACAACTCGATTCATTGAATGTTAAAATTGAAGAGCTGGAAAAACCATTCAAAAAGGAGAAGACAGAATTCGACCGCTACACCCAGTACATTCATAAGCGCCAGGATTTTGAGCGGGCGTGGGATCGCTCCTACATAAAAGTGCACCTGGACGAACGGGGCGAAATTTACCTGAGTAGCAATTATCATGGAGAAGACTGGCTGAACCACACCGCCCTGCGTGTTTACGATCAGGGAGATGATGCCAAAACCGAAGAAATTCCCATCGGGAGTGTGGATAACCACCGGAGTGATTTTATGGAAGCCAAATGGGAAAAGGTTACTTACAGAGACGGGAAAGACAACGGCGTTATGGAATTTATTGCCAATAACACCGACCGTAACCTGAAAGCCGTTTTCCTGGGCGATGAATACTATTATATTATTCTTGAAAGTTACGACAAGCAAGCCGTTAAAGATGCGCTGGAACTTTCAAAAGCTTTAAAAAAGCGCAACAAACTGCAGAAGGAAATAAAAAACCTGGAGAATAAACTCGATGTGAATTAAATGATTTCTTCCACAGCTTGCGGCGGGTCGGCAAGCACCGCCTTATCGCCATTCACAACTATGGGGCGTTTTAGCAGTCGTGGGTTTTCAGCCAGAATTTCAAGCCATTCTTTATCCGAATATTCTTTTCCTTTGTAATTTTCTTTGAAAATTTTTTCCTGGGTGCGAACAAAATCGAACGGTTTTTTACCGGTTTTTTCAACCAGTTCGCGCAGTTCGTTTTCGGTTATGCCTTCGGTCAGGTATTTTTTAATTTCTACATCATAGCCTTTTTCTTCCAGATATTTCAATCCGGCGCGGCTTTTTGCACAACGTGGATTATGATACAGTTTCATGATAAAATGGTGTTTCTTTTTTATGTAATTGTAGTAGTCTTCCTGAGCCCGGTATTTTGAATCCTGGCTCCGGTTATTGTAATTATTTTGAAGATGAAGGTCGAGAATGCGGGCTTTGGTATTGTCTCTCAGCTGAATTTTCAGCATCTCTTTCAGCTCCGATTTAATATCTTCGTCGTAGATGGGGCAGGCCACCTCAATCCGGCGGTTCAGGTTGCGTGTCATCCAGTCGGCTGAAGAGATGTACATCTGCTCATCGCCATCGTTCCCAAAAAGGAAAATCCGGGAATGCTCGAGGTATTTGTCCACAATACTGATGGCAGAAATATTGTCCCTGAATTTTTCTTTATCCAGCTGAAGCCCGAAAATGCCCCTGACAATCAATTCTATTTTCACTCCGGCTTCGGCAGCTTTGTAGATTTTTTTCATCATGCCCGGGTCAATCAGACTGTTCATTTTCAAAATCATCCAGGCATTTTTGCCTTGCTTTGCAAGCTCAATTTCCCTGTTAATTTTTTCGGTGAATTTGTCGCGCATAAAAAACGGACTGACCACTAAGTGTTTATAGTTGAAATGCTTATAGTTTTGTTTGGAAAACTCAAACACTTTTTCCACTTCGTCAGCCAGGCGCGGGTCGGCAGTTAGTAAGCCATCATCGGCATAAACTTTGGCCGTTCCTTCGTGAAAGTTGCCTGTACCAATGTAGGCATAATTCCGTGTATTGCCTTCTTCATCTCTTTTTATCCACGCAAGCTTGCAGTGTACTTTTACACCCGGAACACCGTTGATAACGCTGGCTCCTTCTTCCTGCAGCTTGTTCGACCAGTAAATGTTGTTTTCCTCATCAAAACGTGCCTGCAGCTCAATAACCACGGTTACTTTTTTTCCGTTGCGTATTGCATTCAGCAAAGCGTTCATAACTTTTGAATCTTCGGCTACGCGGTAAATGGTAATCCCGATTTCTTTCACCTGGGGATCAATTGCTGCCTCGCGCAGGAAATCGATAAAATGGTTGAAAGTCTGGTAAGGATAATGGAGCATCACATCCCTATTCCTGAGCACCCTCAGAATACTGGTATGAGGAGGTAAATTCCGGTTTCTGAATGGCGGCAGTTTAGGATAGTAATGCCTTTTCTTACCCACTTCAGGAAAATTCATAAAATCTTTATGATTGTGGTATCTGCCTCCCGGAACGGAATTTTCCTGGTTTGTCAGTTTCATTTTTTTCAGGATGAAACCCAGCATATCTTTCGGAATTTCCCTGTCGTAGAGCAGGCGAACGGGTTTTCCTTTTTTGCGTTTTTTTACGCTGCTGCTCATTTTTTCAATGAAACTTTTCGAAATGTCGTCATCGATGTCCAGCTCGGCGTCGCGCGTAATTTTTATGGTATAGGCTTCATACACATCGTAATCGAAATAGAAAAACAGATCGTCGAAACAGTAGCGGATGACATCGTCGAGCATCATCACATAAGTTTTTTTGCGCTCTTTGGGGAGTACCAAAAACCGGGGCACAGAAATGCCCGGGATTCTTATGAGTGAATATGCAAAATCTGATGGATCGTTCTTTTTCGAGAGTTTTACTGCCAGGTAAACCGAGCGATCGCGCAGGTAAGGGAATTTGTTTTTTTTGCTCAACATGATGGGCACCAGGTTGGGCAATACTTTTTCATAAAAATATTTTTTCACAAATATTCCCTGCGAGAGGTTCAGCTCTTTTTCATCTAAAATGAAAATATTGTTTTTGTTCAGTTCGTCGAGAATGTCTCTGAAAATAGACTGCACTTTATACTGCTGCTCCAGTACTATTTCATGAATTTTATCGTGTAACTCGCGGGGGGTGAGGTCTCCCAGCAGGTTTTCTTCGTCTTTGCCAATGTCAACCATGCGGCGAACTGTAGCCACGCGCACACGGAAAAACTCATCGAGGTTATTGGAAAAAATCCCTATAAACCGAATGCGTTCGAATAATGGAGTCTGCGGGTCTTCTGCTTCCTGCAAAACCCGCTCGTTGAACGAAAGCCAGCTGATTTCCCTGTTTATGAAGTTTTCATTTGAATACATACCAGATTACTTTAAGAAGTAAACGAATAATTAATGCTCTTGTTGAATCCTTCTTAAAAATAGGAAAAGAAAGCTGATCGGCAAATATTTCAGGCAATTACTGCCCGCCAAATTCCATGAGGTAGGCCTTTATCAGGCCGTCGAGTTCGCCGTCGAGCACGGCATCCACATTTCCGGTTTCGTAGTTGGTGCGCAGGTCTTTCACCATTTTGTAGGGTTGCAGCACGTACGACCGGATTTGTGAACCCCACTCAATTTTCTTTTTCTGCGATTCGATTTTCATGGTTTTTTCGCGGCGTTTCCGGAGTTCTATCTCGTAGAGTTGCGATTTCAGGAGTCGCAGTGCATTTTCTTTGTTCCCGCCCTGCGAGCGGCCTTCGGTATTTTCAATCACAATGCCGGTTGGCTCGTGGTGCAACCGCACCCCGGTTTCCACTTTATTCACGTTTTGGCCGCCGGCACCACCGCTGCGGAAAGTATCCCAGGTAATGTCCGCCGGGTTGATTTCAATTTCGATGGAATCGTCCACCAGCGGCGCCACATAAACCGATGTGAATGATGTCATTCGTTTGTTTTGGGCGTTAAACGGGGAGAGGCGCACCAGGCGGTGTACGCCGTTTTCGCTTTTCAGGTAGCCGTATGCATATTCGCCTTCCACCTCCATTGTGCAGCTTTTAATACCGGTTTCATCGCCGGGCTGCATGTTGTCAAT
>CAYUBV010000264.1:2756-4190 GCA_964443035.1 uncultured Tangfeifania sp. | reverse complement strand
TTGTTATTTGCGTTTTGGATTTTCACAATGTATATGTCGAGTATTTTTTCACTTTTAGCGCCAATTCACGGGCACGGTTATTTGTCAGTTCATCGAGCCGGTTCCAGAATTTCGGACTGTGGTTTTTTATTTCGGTGTGTACCAGTTCGTGCAACAAAATATAATCGATGAGTTCATCCGGAAGTTTCATCATTTGCAGGTTCAGGCTGATGTTATTTTGAGAAGAGCAACTGCCCCAGTTTCGTTTGTTATTACGAACAGACACTTTGCTGTAGCTGAACCCATTTTTTTGTGCCAGTTCTTTTAAACGGGACGGTAATAAAATATGTGCTTCGTAACGATAAATTTGTGTGATGGCATGCTCAACTGCCTGCCGTGCATTTTCTGAATTAAAATCCTTTATAAAAATTGTAACCTGTTTATCTTTTACATCAGCCTGGCCGGTTACAGGTCCTTTGCGCAGGGTAACCGAGTGCATTTTTGTTTTCAGAAAAAACCCCTCGCTAAATTTTACCTGCCGAATTTCCACCTTTTTCTGATGCTTCCGAATCCATTCTTCATTTTTCGTGAGAAATGCCAGCACCTCTTTTTCCGTCACAAAAAAAGGATAAGAAACCAGGATTGATTTATCGGGTTTAATACTTATTTTCATGCTCTTTGAGCGCCGGTTGCGGTAAAAAGTCACCGCTCCGATGCTTTCGAAATGAACTACTTTGTTTGGCATTCGTTTCTATTAAAAATAATTTGAGAATCAAAGATACCATATTATGGAACAGAACAAAAAAATGGAAGTTTTTACCAACCTCACAAAACCTGTAAACATAGTGGCGGTTGAAGAAAAAGTGTTACCGGGAAGCCTGGTTTTCGAAGCTCAAAATTTGTTTCCGGGTTATTACCACGAAGCCCCTGCAAAGGCGCAACCCATTTATATCTACCTGGTTCTCGACCGTCAGTATCCGCTGGATGAAGTGTTGCGGGCCACTCAAAATATCGAAAAAGAGTATGACTGGGATTTTGATTCCGGGAAAGGATACATGCAAATCGGCTCCCAGTTTCTGAATGTTATCAGGGTGAGACACCTGCCGGAAATCGATCTGGTTGAAAAAATCCAGGAAGCTTACCAAAAGCAGGGAATTGGTTTTTTGATGAATAAAAAACTGCACGGGCGATTTGAGGCCCAGGTAAAAATTGTAAAATTTGTTACCATCGAGCAACTGGGCGAAGGAATTTATATTGAATCTCAGGACCATAACTTCGGATACATTGAAATTCCGAAATACCTGCACCACAATGCTTTTATTAAAGTTACCATGGACGTAAAATACAACTGGGAAGGACACGAGTTCGATGCCGCCCGTGGTTCATTTTACAAGGACGGAAAACTCACTGAATTTATACGGATTCTTTCAAACAAAATCGATACGGAATACCTGA
>CAYUBV010000264.1:0-2656 GCA_964443035.1 uncultured Tangfeifania sp. | reverse complement strand
CCCAACACATTAAAAGCCGGCAGTTACACCACAGATGTTGTTAAAAAAGGGCAGGTCATTGCTGCTATTAATGCAACAGGTGTGGTAGAATCAGAAAGCGAAGTGCTCATTTTGAGCCCCGGACCGGGAGTTATTGAAGCTATTCTCGCTGAACCCGGAAGCAGGGTCAGAGAGGGAGACCTCATACTCCAGTTAGATACTGAAGCCGTAAAGAATGAGATTGAAAGCATTAAAGATCAACTGGAAGTACGGAGCAACAATTTAAAACGAACACGACTAAATGCGCAAAGTACACGGCTCGACCTGGAGTATAACGAAGAAGTAAAAAAACTAAGGATTGCATCGCTTGAAGCACAACTGGCCGATCAGAAACAGCTACTCGAAGTAGGTGGTATTTCACCGGCTCGCCTTGATCAGACGAAACAGGAAATAACACTGGCTAAAAAGGATTTGCAAACTTTAACGGAGAAAAATTCCATTCGGCTGGAACAACTCGAAACAGAAGAAGAGGGTTTACTTTTGCAAATCAGAATGCAGGAGAAAAACCTGGAAGAAAAACAAAAACTGCTTGAAAAAATGAGTATTCGCGCCCCTTCGTCAGGAATCATTCTGACCGTAAACGGACATGAGGGTGAGAAAGTGGGCACCGACAAGCTGTTAATCCGCATGTCCGATTTGTCATCTTTTAAAATCAGTGGTTCTGTGGAAGAACAGCATGCCGAACAACTAAAAACCGGAAACAAAGTGTTGGTCAGTATCGACAACGAACAACTGGAAGGCACCGTTGGAAACGTTACTCCGAGGGTCGAAAACAATAAAATTCAGTTTAACGTGCATCTGAAACAAAGCAGCCACCCGAAACTGATTGCCAATCAGCAGGTTCAGATACAAATAATCCACAACCTCAAAGACAGTGTTTTAAGAATTAAAAGTCAGCCTGAGTTTGAAAGCAGTAAAACGCAGCAGAAATTTGTGATACAAGGCAATAAAGCAGTTGTTAAAAATATTACGCTGGGAATTTGCGGCAACGATTATTGCGAAATTATCTCAGGACTCGATGAAGGAGATATTATAATTACCGACGGCATGAATGCTTTCAAGCACGTAACCGAAATAGAAATAGAACAATAATACATGATGAGAAAGACATTTTTAATCTGCCTGACGGGTTTGATCCTCTCATTACGCCCGTCATACAGTCAAAACGATTCAATCAGCTTATCCGACTTACAACTTAACCTCGAAGATATTATCGATCTTGCAATCGCACAATCGCCATCGGCAAAGTACATTCAAAACCGCGATGTAAACTATTTCTGGAGGTACCGGAATTTTAAAACACGGTTTCGGCCACAACTCACGCTGGCAGGCGATGTGCCAAACTACAGGCATTCAACGCAACCTATTACCCAACCCGACGGGAGCATCGAGTTTAAGCAGGTTTCACATCTCGCCGCATCGGCCAACCTGTCGTTGAGCCAGTCAATTCCCCAACTGGGTACCCATATATATGCAAGTACTTCTGCGCATGGTATCCGTAACCTCAATAAAAATGAAATCGGTTTTTCGGGAAGTCCGTTTGTTGTGGGTTTTACGCAACCACTTTTTGCCTACAACTGGATGAAATGGTACCGCAAAACCGAACCCATGATTTATGACGAAGCTCAGAAAAGGTTTGTGGAAGATATTGAAGAAATTGCCCTCAATGCAACTTACCGGTTTTTCAACTATTTAATGGTGCAAACCAACTTTAAACTGGCCGAAAGTAACCTGGAAAACAGTGAGGACAATTTGCGCATTTCTCAAACAAAAAAAGAACTGGGGCAAATCTCTGAAAATGAAAACTCGCGGATTCAACTCTCTGTGCTCAATGCACAAAAAGCATTAAACCAGGCCCGGATGGATTTGAAAAATGCCGATTTTGAATTAAAAAGATATGTTGGCCTCGAACAAACAAAAGAAGTTGATTTAAAAATTCCACTCGATATAAATTTGTTCGAAATCGATCCGGAAAAAGCATTGGCAAAAGCCAGGGAAAACCGACGGGAAACCACACTTTATAAAAGAAGACTGATAAACGCCGACCGCGAACTGGCTCAGGCCAAAAACAGCACGGGACTGAATGCTACGCTCCGGGGAAGTTTCGGACTATCGAACAGTGCCGATGAATTTATGGGAATTTACGAGCAACCTGAAAAAGACAGGATGTTACGCGTGTCACTGAGTATCCCGATTCTCGATTGGGGGCGTTCGGCCTCTACTGTAAAACTGGCAGAATCGGAACGCGAACTGACCATTTACGATGTAAATAAAGATATGGAAGAGTTCGACCGCGAAGTGATTGTGCAGGTAGAACAGTTTAGCTTGCTAAAAGATCAGCTAAAAACAGCCGACGAAGCTGACAACGTGGCGGAAAACGGTTACCAGATTGCACTGAAAAAATTCCAGAACGGCGAACTCAGCATCAACGATTTAAACATTGCGTTGCAGGAACGTGAGAAGGCAAAACGCGACTACATCAGTTCTATCCGTAATTACTGGGTGGCTTACTTCCGGCTACGAATCCTTACCCTTTACGATTTTGAGAATGATCAAAATATCTCTTACGGAAATCCAATGCTCGACGACCAGGATAACGGGGGATTGTTTTTCTGAA
>CAYUBV010000263.1:0-4198 GCA_964443035.1 uncultured Tangfeifania sp. | reverse complement strand
GTTTTAAACCAATTTTTTCACTTTACATTTCGAAATCAGTTTCAGGTTTCTTAAATCGGCGCCGGTGATCAGATTAACCCCGGGTTTTTTCCCGGTTTCAAAACTACCGAACCGGCTTTCAGTTTGAAGCGCACGCGCCCCGTTGAAAGTTGCCCACCGTATCAACTCCTCCAGCGAAATTTCAGGAAAATGTTGCTGAAGGGTAATCATTTCGCTTAAAACAGATAATTTCTGATTGGATGCCAGGCTGTCGGTTCCCAGGCAAATATTCAGGTTGTGATTTCTGAAAAGTGAAACATCGGGAAGTTTGGTTTCAATGCACAAATTGGAGTTGGGGCAGAGCACCAAAAATGTGTTTTCTGTTTTTCTGAGGGATATCAGCATGTCAACGTCGCTTTCGTTTGCGAACGTATTGTGCACCAATAAAAGTTGATTGCCTGACGGCAAATTTTCCAGAATTGTTTCGGGTGAATTTTTACCGGTCGGTTTCCAGTGTGAAATATCCAATCCGAGGTTATTTTGAAGGTGGTGTGCAATTGGCCCGGTTCCGTATTCAAAAAACTGATTTTCCGCTTCACTTTCCTGGTTGTGAATGCTGAGCAGGCTTTTTTCAGCGGCTGCCTTCTCGCTTATTTTTTTGAAAAGCGGCGCTGAAACAGAATAGGCCGAGTGGGGAACAACCGATGCAGAAAGTCCGTTTTCACGAAACATTTGCTCCACAAAACAGGCAAAATCAAAAGCCTTTTCTGTGCGCGACGGATGAAACCCAAATGCTTCTGCAAAAGTGTGGTAATAAACTTTACTTTTTCGTTTTGTTTCAAGCGATAAAAGAGAATTTGAAACATCGCCCACTGCCACAACGCCTTCAGCAAAAAGTTGTTTGTCGGCTTTTTCAATGGCTTTTTCCATGTTTTCCTCATCCTGATTTCTCAGCTTGTTGATGTTGCCGATAAATTCACCAAGCCCCGTTTTTGGAGCCACTTTTCCTTTCAGGTGGGATAATTCAAGGTGGCAGTGTGCGTTAATAAATCCGGGAACCAGAATTCCGCTGTAATACTCGAGGCCTGCTTCTTCTTCTAACCGGCCTCCGGTATCGGTTAAATCAAGAATTTTTCCGTCATTTTCGCAAACCAGGATTCCATTTTTCAGCGGTTGTTTATTTCCGGGGAAGATGTATGTAGCCGAAATTTTTCTCACTTTTTTCTTTCCTGAACATCTACTTCGAGCAAATCGTTTTTGCGGCCCGAATATTCCTGTTCTATTTCGTTGAGTTTGTTCATGGACTCGCGGTACATTTTTTCAAACTGCCGCGGCTGGCTGGCATAAAACACAAACGATTTTTCAAAAACCGTATCCTGAACTGCGTGTTTATCGAGGATGGAATAATAGAAATCAGCCGACGAACTTTCTTCGACAATCGAGTCGCGGTGACGCAGGTTGTTGAAAGCTGCTTCTGCCAAATGAATATCGGCAAGCATCTCTACCATTTTTTCGCGGTCGACCAGATTTTTGGGTTTGGGCACAGGAGGTTTATCACAGCCTGTAGCTGCGAATAAAATGACAATCGATACTATGAAAAGTAATTTTCTCATTGTTTTAAAAGCGGTGCAAATTATAAATTGTTTGTCTTTCAGGCAACACCGGTTACGTTAAAAAAACCTATTTCATCTTTCATCATCCAAATATCGACCGGAACACCTCTTCCACCCGTGCTGCTTTTTCAATAGTTATGCCAAATTTTGAAGCCTCGAAACCTTTGTTGACTTTCGGAATATAAATTCTTTTAAAGCCCAGTTTTGCGGCTTCGGCAATTCGCTGTTCAATGCGGTTTACGCCCCGGATTTCGCCTGTCAGACCAACTTCTCCGGCAAAACAGGTTTTATGGTCGATGGCAATGTCGATGTTTGAAGAAAGGATGGAACAGATTACTGCCAGGTCGGTTGCCGGGTCGTTGATTTTTAAGCCACCGGCAATATTCAGAAAAACATCTTTGGCAAGCAGTTTAAAACCGGCCCGTTTTTCAAGAACGGCCAGCAGCATGTTCAGCCGGCGCAAATCGAAACCGGTGGAAGAACGCTGCGGTGTGCCATAGGCTGCCGAACTCACCAGCGCCTGAATTTCAATTAAAAACGGACGAATTCCTTCGATGGTGGCAGCAATGGCAGTGCCGCTTACATCGTCGCTCATCTTGGAAATCAACTGTTCCGAAGGATTCAGAATCTCCTGCAACCCGTTTCCGCGCATCTCAAAAATACCGAGTTCGTTGGTGGATCCAAAACGGTTTTTATTCGCCCGCAAAATGCGGTACATGTAGTTGGTGTCGCCTTCAAACTGTAAAACCGTGTCTACCATGTGCTCCAGCACTTTCGGTCCGGCCAGGCTTCCTTCTTTGTTAATGTGACCAATGAGAATGACCGCGACATGGTTTTTCTTGGCAAATTTCAAAAGCGCCGAAGTACACTCGCGGACCTGCGAAACCGAACCCGGCGACGATTCGATGGTTTCGGTGGAAATGGTTTGGATGGAATCGATAATCAGCAACTCAGGGTTTGTTTGTTCGGTTTGTGCAATTACATGTTCCAGCGATGTTTCACTTAGAAAAAGACAGTTGTTGCGTGCTATTTTCAGCCGGTCGGCACGGAGTTTTATCTGCTGCAGACTCTCTTCCCCCGAAATGTAGAGTATCTTTTTTTCCTTTAACCCCAGTGCCATCTGGAGTACCAGTGTCGATTTTCCGATGCCTGGTTCGCCACCCAGCAGAACAATGGAGCCCGGCACAATTCCGCCACCGAGCACCCGGTCGAATTCATTAATTCCCACCGGAAAACGCTGATTCTTTTCCGATTGAATGTTTTCGAGGGTGATGGGCTGATTATTGGAAAGCTGAACCGCCACTTTGGAGGTTGATTTTTTCTTTTCAACAATTTCTTCCACAAAGGTATTCCAGCCTCCGCACGACGGGCATTTTCCCATCCATTTGGGAGATTGCGTGCCGCAGTTCTGGCAGGTATAAATGGATTTGGTTTGTGCCATTTAACCGAGGTTTTTAATTTTTTGAATGATTTCGCTGGTTGAAACACCGGCGATAAGCTCCAGCGTTTCTACTTCACCGCCGTTTTCCAGCACTGTGTCGTGGCCGGCAATTTCATGAATGGCATAATGTTTTCCCTTTACCAGCACATCCGGAACAATGTGTGCCACCAGCATGGCCGGCGTTTCTTCCTGGAAAATCACCACGGCATCGACAAACCCGAATGCCGCCAAAATTGTGGCCCGCGATTTTTCACCTAAAATGGGCCGGCCTTTTCCTTTGAGCCGCTCAACCGATGGATCGGAGTTTAATCCTACCACCAGTTTGGTTCCCATCTGTGCCGATTTCGAGAGCGAATCAACGTGTCCGTGATGAATGATATCGAAACAGCCGTTGGTGAAAACAATGCGCTCCTTGCCGGCTTTCCATTCTTTCAGGAGTGATTCAAAGTCCTGGTAATTTTCAAATATTTTGGAATGAATATCGGTTGTGGCTTCCATGTTCTTTTTTTCAAAGTTATAAATCGCAGTTAATTTTAATGTTGTTTTTTCTGAATTATTCAGCATCCAACTCTTCCGAAGGATCCCAAAAGCATTCGTTAAAATTAATAATTTTATTGTTTTTCACTTTCAATCCTTCATTTTCCAGCAGTTCTTCCATGGCATTCGGCGTATCAAAATGGTGTTTTCCGGTGAGCAGGCCGTTGCGGTTTACAACCCGGTGTGCGGGTACAAATTCTGGATGGCTGTGGGAGGCGTTCATTGCCCAGCCGACCATCCGTGCCGAACCGGCAACGCCCAAATATTTTGAAATTGCACCGTAAGAAGTTACCCGTCCCGGAGGAATTAACTTTACAACTTCGTATACTTTTTCAAAAAAATCGCTCATAAGTTGCTTATTACTTGTCATTTCGAGTGTTCACCTAATTTTAATAGGCATAATGAGAAGATGACAGAGATGCTGAAACAAGTTCAGCATGACGTTTCAAGGTTACTTGCAGCCTTCATTAAACGCGTCACCCTGAACTTGGTTCAGGGTCTTATTTGAAAATCTGTCATTGGCAGTGGCCACCATATTTTGTTGGACATAATGTAAAAATGACAAAGTCGGCAACTGTCATTTCGACGAGTATTCGAGGAGAAATCTGTTTCAAATTCAGAGATTTCT
>CAYUBV010000262.1:0-4227 GCA_964443035.1 uncultured Tangfeifania sp. | reverse complement strand
TTATACTAAGAACGGCGCAAAATTACAAATCTTTTGTGCTGAAGCAAATAAAAAAAGCTGTCCGGTAATTTGAACAGCTTTTTAGCGAAATTATTTTTTAACCGGCGTTTAAAAATTCCCGATTTTAAGCCCGAAATAAATGGTTCTTGGAGACAGCGGCCCGTAAATATAGGCCGGGTCACGGTTAATTCCGGTGTCGAAATCATCCTGATAGCTGTTAAACAGATTTTTAACCCCGCCATTTACTTGTACCACAACACTTTCTGTAATCCTGATGTCGTAGGTCAGTTTCAGTCCGGTTTCAAAAAATGAATCAGATTTATTGAGCTGGCCCTCTTCCGGGTTTTCAAGGCGTGGCCCAAAATAGGGGACCAGCATCGGGCCGGTATAATTCCCGGTAACAGCAATGTCGAACAAAGGAGCAGGGCTGTAGTTCAGGCTGATATAGCCGTAGGTATCCGGTGTCCTGAAAAACCGTGTTTCGTTAAACTCCTGTGCTTTTTCGTACCGGCTTTTCTGAAATGTAAATCCCGATTGTAACTGGAAATAATTGGATGGGGAAGCGTTCATTTCAAGATTCAGGCCCATTACTTTTGCACCTTCTTCGGCATTTACACGCGTGTAAACTACAACACCATTTTCGTTTGGTTCGCCAAATTCGTTGGCAAACGGATCGATTAGCTGTGTATAAAAACCTTCTGCAAGAAACTGGTATTGCCATCCGCCATTAAAGCTTGAAAAATCGAGCGAAGCCGTAAAACTGTTTGAAGATTCCTGTTTTAAGTCGTTTGCATTTTGGTGCAACACCTGGCGCGACCCCGAAGTTTCGATATGCAAATCCTCATCAAAAATCTGTGGAGCACGGAATCCGCGGGCAAATCCGGCCCGGAATTGAATATTGTCTGCAAAATCGTAAAGCAGGCTAATTCGCGGGCTCAGCACATCGCCGCTTACTTTTTCATCCGATTGTATTTCATTGGAAATATTGTAATGATCGAATCGCAGTCCGGCGCTAAAAACCAGTTTGTCCATTTTCCATTCAGACTGAAGAAATCCTGCCTGGGTAGATATTTTCTGATCGGCAATCAGTGTATTGCCTGCATGAGTGTTTGTTTCAGGGTTATAATACCCCAGTTTTGTGTCGATCATGTCACTGCCGTTGATTTCCAGCCCGGCAATAATATCGGCCGGCGAAAACAACAGGCGATCCACGTGGCGAATGTATTGTGTCCCAATTGAATGGGTTAAATCCTCCGTATTTCCGTAGGCCGTTAAATCCTGTTCTGCACCGTAATACGAATCGCGGTTGACACCTTGAGCTGAAGCAAAAACAGAGAGTTTATCGTGCCCGTTCATCAGCAAATCAAAACTAATGGCGCCGGAATTTATATTATGATCGACACTTTCTGCAATGTCGGCCTCATGCAGCGGCAATTCAAAATTATTACCTCCGCGGCGAAATTCTTTAATGTGAAAATAATCGAGTGTAATTTTTCCGCGGGTTGCTACCCGTTGGTAAATGCGGGTTCCAACAGTGAGGTTATCGATCGAAGCTAATTCTGAAAATCCGTCACCGTTGGCATCGAACGGATCGCGTTTGCGGTGAAACCCAAACAGGCTCAGACCGGTTTTATAATCGTCGCTTACCAGCGAACCGTTCAGGCTGATGTTGTAATCGCCTGAAGCATCGTAATTTTCAGCAACGCCATTGTAACCCTGCTGTACCGATGCTGAAAAAATATTTGCAATGGGATCTTTTGTAATCAGGTTAATGGTACCTGCAATGGCATTGCTGCCATACATAGAAGAGCCTCCCCCACGAATAACTTCAATCCGTTCAATCATATTGGCAGGAATGAGCTCGAGGCCGTAAACTCCGGCCAGCCCGCTGAAAATCGGACGGGAATTAATCAGAATCTGGGAGTAGGGACCTTCCAGTCCGTTCATTCTTATTTGCGAAAAACCACAATTCTGGCAGTTGTTTTCCATGCGCAATCCCGGCGAAAAACTCAGTCCTTCGGCCAATGTTACGTTTTGTGTGCGCTGAAATAATTTCGGATTGATGGTGTTAACAATCGACGGCGTTTTTTTGCGGCTCTTTTCGTTACGGTCGGCCGAAACCACCACCTGCTCTATGCCAATGTTGTCGGGTTCCAGTTCCGCATAAAGCGTGACACCTTCATTCGCCTTTAATTCAACTTCCTTTTTGAATTTTTTGTAACCCACAGCAGAAATAACCACTGTATGTTTACCCACCGGTAAATCGGTCATTTTAAAGTGCCCCGTAGCATCAGCAGCTATGGCAATGTTTGTCCCTTCAATTGCAATGGTTGCAAACGGAATGTGCTCTCCTTCTGATTTAACATCTCCAAAAAGCATGGCATCGGTTTTTGGCTTTTCATTGGTTTCGTCACCAATGACAGTTGGCGAAATAAAAAAAACAATATTTAAAACAATAAATACCTTAAATAAAAACTTCATTTAGAATCCGGTTTTGTGAATTCTCATTCACGTTAAATAAATGATTTTTGGCTCTCACTTTTTTGATGAGCAAAAATAGACGGTGTATTGTAATCCTGAAATCCCTATTTGTTGGGATTTTGTCATTCTGGTTGAACAATCGGTCTAAAAGAATTTAAACCGTGCTGCCTTAAACGGAGTGAAAATAAAATGGGGGACCTCGTTTGAAAGGATCCTGAGTAAAGGAAAATTTGTGTTTTTTGTCATCAGCAATAAAGTAGTTGCTTACAACACTAAATTCCTGCTTATTAATTTTAAGCTCCGGTGAAATTATGTAAAAATCGAAATTCAGTTGCTGAAAAAAAACTATTTCTGTTTGGGTATGATCGTGATCGTTAACAGGCTGGTTTCTTTCACCGTTGATCGGGTGCGAGTGTGTAACCACAATCCCATTCGGGGAAAAGTGGGTATGTTTGTTTTGAATACTGTTCTGAACGATAAAAAAGTATACCGGCAGAATGAAAACAAACAAAAATTTTATATTTTTCTGAATGGTAACCACACCTGCTAAAGATTCGCTGCAAAAGTAGCAGAAAATATGGTAAATGAACAATCGTAAAATATATTTGTCAGCATATTTAATTATGAGAAAACGAAAACCGGTTTTTGAAATGTACAGCTTTGGAGAATATTCAAAGTGGAAGCGTGAAGAAAAAGATATTCCCAGAATTCTGAACTTTACAACTGCAATAGAAGCAGAAACCGGCACCGAGTTTGGATATGTGCTACACATCAAACAGGGGAAAGGCGAAACCGTAACGTTCAGAATTGATCATCCGCCTTTTAAAAACAGCGCCGGTGAAATTGCCCCGCCGTTTGAAGGCGAAGAATTTATCCGTACAAACGACTATGTTTTCTACCTTGGCGATTGTGTTTGGGAACCGCTGGAAGACAAACTGGGCGAATGGAAGCTCACTACTTTCCACGATGGAAAAATAGTGGCACAAAAAACATTTAACCTGGTGAAGAAAAAAGGTTAAGCCACTTTTTTAACTTCGGACGAAAGTTCTTCGAGCGCTTCATCGGCAGCGGCAAGCAGTTCAGCATTTAAGGTTTTATAATACTCTTTTACCAGTTTCGGATTGTCTTTTCCGTCGGGATGGTTTGCCCTTACCCGGAATTCGCGATGTTTACGAACCACATCGGCAGCAATTTTCATTACTGCATCATGGTCAACTTTTTGATTGTACTCCAATATGTAAAAACAGTCGTTTAAAACCAGCGACATCAGCAGATCGATGTCTTTTTTCAGTTCTCTTTTACTTGCCATAATTCTGTTGAATTAATAGTTTCTTTCGGGTGCAAGGTAATCAATTTTAAAGATCCAACCTCCGAAAAATGTCATGTCGGTTTAATCGTATATCTTAATTTTTTCAGAAAACTTTGCTGATTTGTCGCCGCACATTCACACCATTGAAACGGGCCTTTCCACCGATCCACCCATGAACTGGCTCTGTTCGTTTCTCGATAAGGTGACACTCGTTTCCAATTCCGATGCGCACTCCCCCGACCGGCTCGGAAGAAATGCCACTGTTTTTAATACTGAACTGAGTTATACCGCAATGATTGAAGCGTTGCGAACCGGGAATCCTGAGCATTTCCAAGGAACCATCGACATGTTTCCACAGCAAGGGAAGTACCATTACGATGGACACCGGAAATGCAATGTTTGCTGGAATCCGGCAGAAACACTCCGCAACAATTACA
>CAYUBV010000261.1:0-4248 GCA_964443035.1 uncultured Tangfeifania sp. | reverse complement strand
GAAAAATTTGAATTTCAACGATACTGCGATGATTATTCCTGGTATGAATTTGATTCTGTTGAAATTGTCTCTGGTAAAAAAGCTGAAAAGTCGGTTGAAGAGTTTATTTCCGGGTTGAATAAAGGGAAACTGAATATTTTTTAATTCCATTGGTTCGGGTTTGCCCCAAAGTAATGCCTAAGTATTAACTTCCTTCTTTTCCAAACCAACCCTTCGCCAACCAAAAAGAATCTTTCCTGATTTCCGGCTTGTTTTCCAAACTGATTTTTATTTTTACCGCATAAACCATCACAAATGAAACGTCAGAAAGAAATAAAGCTCAACGATTACCAACTGAATGCATTACTCAGCGAAAAGGAAAAAAACGGCTACAGGTATTTGCTGGATAACGGGGTTTATTGTAGCGGTTGCCAGGGCATTTGTAAAAAGGGGGTTGAAATAAAGTCGGTAAAACTGGATGGGTTGAACGATATTGTGGTGGAAGGGAATTGCAACGTGTGTGGTCACCGGGTTGTGCGGGTGATGGAATTTGGTGAAGACCGGGACTTTTTTGAAAAGGCTGTGAAATTCAGGGAGTCGCTGCAGAACTGACCTGGTATATTCAGCTTTATACGTTGATAAAGAACCACCTCACTCCGCAGGGCGGGGGTGGTTCCGGCAATCTAACCGGCAACATTTAATCAACGTCCTGCATATTCGGTGCAAGCAACGTAACTTTTTCAATCTGCGGACTAATTGCACCGTATTCGCTATCGCTCATTGCCGGGGTCGATGCCCCCGGCTATTGTTGTGTCGCCCTTTCAGGGCTTCGTTATCTGCTCATTCGATATCTTGCACTCCACCCGAAAATTACATTTTCCAAATAGTTCCCTTTTTAATTTCATGGCACGAAACAACCTGCTGCCACGAACAGATAAGCAGGTTACTAATCCCGAGTGAAACCCACGCTGCAGTTATATCTGCAATTGCATCGTATGGTTCGCAAAAAAAGGGTATTTCACGGGGCAAAAATGACAAATGAGTGTGTAGAAATCATAAATGAAGGCGCAGAAATGGGGAGACTACGATAAAAAATGTTTAATAATTTATTTAAATTGTTGAACAAAAATGCCGTAATGAGGTTTTTATGGTATGGCAAAGAAAAAAGTAATTACAGAAAAAGACATCATTAAAGCGTACATGAATTATACGCTGGAGGAAGGCGTGCGCCCCGCAAGTGTTTATGCTTTTGCTAAACAAATGGGTATAAAAGAAAGCGATTTCTACAAACATTTTGGGTCGTTTGAAAAAACAGAGGGTGCAATTTTTACCGCATTCTTCAATAATACCATTTCGTTGTTGAAAAAGAACGAAGAGTACCAGGCTTTCGATGCAAAAAACAAACTCATAAGTTTTTACTACACCTTTTTCGAGGTGCTGAAAGCCAACCGAAGCTACGTGGTTTTTGCGCTGAACAATGAGATGCATAAACGAATGAGTCCGGCATTTTTGTCTGATTTGAAGAAATTATTTACGGCTTTTGTGGAGGACATAGGCATTGAAACCGTGGATTTAAAACAGGAAAAGCTGGAGAAGGCAAAAAGTAAGAGTATAAAAGAAGGGAGTTGGGCACAGTTTCTTTTCATTCTTAAATTCTGGCTTGAAGATGGTTCGGCGAATTTTGAAAAAACAGATGTACTCATTGAGAAAGCGGTTACAACCGGATTTGTATTGCTTGACGCAGCTACACTTAACAGCGTATTCGACCTGGGTAAATTTTTATATAAGGAAAAAATAATGGGCAGCTAATGGAAACTATAGACAACATACCCATATCAAAAATTCAGCGTGCCACCAAAATGCTTCAAACCGGAGCAAAAGTGGGAGTGAATTACCTGAAATATTACGGTGATAAGTTGAGTACAACAGAAAATCAAGCCAAAGAAAAACTCGACCAGGCAAACGCAGGCGATATTTACGATGGCTTAAAAAATCTGAAGGGAAGTGCTTTAAAGGTGGCCCAGATGTTAAGCATGGAAAAAAACATTATGCCCGGGGCGTATGTAGAAAAATTTTCGTTATCGCAGTTTTCGGTGCCTCCGCTTTCGCCGGCGCTGGTTGTAAAAACCTTTCAGCAATATTTTGGCAAAACACCGGGTGAGATTTTTGATGCCTTTGACTCAACAGCGAAACACGGAGCGAGTATCGGGCAGGTGCATAAAGCAGAAAGAGACGGTAAACCACTGGCGGTAAAAATACAGTACCCGGGTGTATCAGAAAGTATTAGCAGCGATTTGGCTTTGGTAAAACCACTGGCCATGAAAATGTTTAATATAAAGGGGAAGGGCTCGGATGTTTATTTTAAAGAGGTGGAAGAAAAATTGCTGGATGAAACCAATTACCTGCTTGAAGTGGAAGAAAGCCTTAAATTGATAAAGGCATGTCGGGAAATTGAGAATCTGCAGTTTCCCAATTATTATAAGGAATTGTCATCGGAACGTATTATTACCATGGATTGGATGGAAGGTGTGCACGTATCGGCGTTTGCTTCAAAAAACACCAACAAGGAAATTTCGAACAAACTGGGGCAGGCGCTTTGGGATTTTTACATGTACCAGATGCATGTGTTAAAAAAGTTTCATGCCGATCCACATCCCGGTAATTTTTTAGTGTCGGAAAATAACGAACTGGTTGTGCTGGATTTTGGCTGCGTTAAAAGCATTCCTGATGAATTTTATACCCCGTATTTTGAACTGGCGCGAAAGGAGAACATTAACAATCCGCGTATCTTCAAAACAAAATTATACGAACTGGAAATATTACGCAGTGATGACAGTCCGGAAGAAGTGGATTTTTTTACGGCTATGTTTCATCAGTTGCTAAGTTTGTTCACTCAACCATTTCAGCAGGAATCGTTTGATTTTTCGGACAGCACCTTTTTTCGCCGGCTCAGCGAACTGGGAGGGCAGTATTCAAAAAACACGGAGCTGAGAAACATGAATGGGAATCGCGGATCGCGGCATTTTATTTATGTCAACCGCACCTTTTTTGGGTTGTATAATTTAATGCACATGCTCAAAGCCGATAACATTCGCATTAATACTTACCTTCCGCAAATGAATCAGGGCTTTGTTGCTTGAGCTGGTTCAAGAGGTGAGGAATTGGTTAGGAGGAGAAACATTGTGCACATAATTATTTTTTGGAATAGAAAATATAATATGAACTACGAAAATTTTCCCTCCTTCCCAAGGAGGAATAAATTCTGCTTTAGCAGAATGAGGTGGTTTAAATTAATTCGGCAAAACAGATTTGCGGCCTATTCTTCTTGATCCTGCTCTTCATACGGCTTCACCGTACATTCATATTCCGGTTTTGTAATTTCGTCTTTGGTCAGCCATTTTTCGGAGATGGTCATCGAATAAACGTTATTGCCTTTGTTTTGCAGGTCCCACACAATGCCGTCAGCCTCGGGAAAGGGCGCCCGGCCTTCCAGTTGGTCGCTGAATAAGCGGTTGAGCAGGTTGTTTTCCGAAAGGCCGTAACTCAATGCTTTTAAGGCAGTTTCTTTTGTTATTTCCACCGGGGCACTGTGTTCGTCGGTTATTTCGAATTCCACGATGTTTACACTCACGTGGGGGAACTTTCCGTTGTAAGCCTCGTAAAGCAACTGGTTGATATTGAAAAAATCCTGGTGTAGCCCAATGTCGGTATAAGTTTCAGCGACTTTTGTCCGCAGCATTTCGTGCGAAAGGTTATCAACCTGACCTTCGTTTAAAACATCCGAAAGCTTGTAATCGAGCAGAATAGCAGCCGCCTCATTGGGCTCATAATCGGAGATGGCCATAAAAAGGTATTCTTTCAATTCCGAAGGTTTTACCTGGTCCGCATCGGGGAATTCAAATCTTACCAGTAGTTCCTTAAAATCGTCGTTACTCCATGCTCCTTCCAGCTTATCGACTGATTTTACGTCTTTTATTTTTACTAAATACTTCATGCAATAATTTTTGGTTTCTACTTATCTAACTTCTGTGGGTGGTAATTGGTTCATTTTTATTGAACAGCGGGTCGATTACATCGCGTTGTTGTTTTGCGCAGTCAGACAGGCTCCCGACCAACACGTAATAAATTAGCCAGCCCCCGGATAATACGGTCGGACAAGGTATCTGTGAGGATTTTGCTGAATAAATTCCTCACCCTGACATCGCTGGCGATGTCTTTCCCTCTCCGCACGGAGAGGGAGGGAGCCGGCTTCGTTGCTGCGGATGAGGT
>CAYUBV010000260.1:0-4265 GCA_964443035.1 uncultured Tangfeifania sp. | reverse complement strand
TGAAATTTCGCACGTACCCCATGCATGGCCATTACTCCAAAACCATTTTCCAACCTGGTTTTTAAAGTTAATTGTTTTATCTACAGCCGAATACTGAAAACCTGTTAGAGCCAAAACACTTGCCCAGCTTGCCATTGCCCGGGCATAATGGTGTCCGCACTCGGCTTCGTTAAACGGACTCCGTTTCGAGCCATCGTAACGTGCCCGGATGTTTTGAATTACTTCCAGACCTTCCTGTTCCATTCCTTCATAAAGCATGCCCACTGCAGCGGTGTATTCAAAACCTGTCATTACTTCAGAAAAATAGGGGAACGGAACTTTGGGGCGTCCTTTGGGCCAGCTCGCCATCAACAGCGCCGATTCATCGCCCAGTGCATACGAACGCATGTTATTAAAATGATTGGCCATGGTTTCGCGGTAATTGTATTTCAGAATACTATGCAGTGTGGTTTTAATGTTCTCTTCAGAACCGAGATAACCCAGCCCGCAAATATGAGCCATGTACTGCCCGACCAGTTGGTCAACCAGGCATCCTTTGGCCAGTTGGTAGCGGGGCATGTTGGGCGCTGAAAAATCAGTTATTTCTTCTTTGGTTTCAGGGTCTAATACCATGTGCTCGTAATATTCGCCATTAAACAGGTTCTCATCGGTCCATTTGCTGCCTGACTGGTAAATTTTTGCACACTTCTCTGCAAAATCATTGTCGTTCAAAGCAATTGCCATTTTTTCGGCAGCTTTTAATGCACCGAGGTACCAGAACTGCATCTGCGGATTAGGTCCCGAATAATTGACATCCATTGTATTGTGCTGACTGCCTTCCATCACTCCGTCGGCATTGGCATCCCAACTGTTTTCGAGCCATGCAAAAGAGAGGGCATTTTTTACATTTGGCCAGATCTTTTTCAGAAATTCCATATCTCCTGAAAGCTGCCAGTCGCGGTACATTTTCATGATGGTTCCCATTTGACCGTCGGCTGCGGTTCCTCCTGTCTGGTCAGCTATCAGTGGCAGGGCCGTCCGAAAAGCCATGCCCCCGTTGTCGCGAGTGGCGTAATTAAATTCCACATCGCGCATGGTTTTGGCCAAATCGCCAAACAAAAAGGCCGTGGCCTGTTCGTAATTCCAGACATGAGTACACGAACCTGCGCAAGAACCGTTCGTATCCATGCATCCCTCCCAGCCCATCATGTGCCCGCTCTTTATTCTGAAAACCGTTTGCGAACGCAATGTGCTCAGATTAAAAAGTGCAGCCTCTTTTATCTCTTCCGGCAGATCGGAATCCAAAAAAGTGTTGACAAACTCAAGTGTTTTCTGCTCAAGATTATCCAGTTTGGGGTAAGTTTTCGAGATTACATCCCAGGCATCGGTGTATTGCGTGGTGTAATAGTTTCCAACCACATCACTCGACCAGGCTTTGCGGTTGGGGAAATGCCAGGTCAGAAAAAACTGAAACACCTTTTTCCCATTGGCCGGAATTTCCTGCTGAACTGCCAGTGAAGCCATGGGGTCGTCATCCGCAAGTGCGGTCTTTTCAACCAACTTCCCATCGTCGCTGAAATCGTCCCAAAAATCGAGGATGGCATTACCCCATGCATTGTGCACCGATGAAGTTCGGTAGCTGACTCCGGAATTTGCATCGGTGGTTAAAGCCATCGTACCCCAGGCCGGGTCCTGCTCATCCACCTCGCCGGGTTTGAAATAAATCCCCTGAAAACGGGCATCACTGCGAAACTCATTTTTATTATTAACAGCGCCTTCAAAAATTTTATCGCCTTTCCAGTCGTAATGGAATTTACTGCCGTCTTTCCCGACAAAATTCCGGATGGAACCACAAACCGAAACGGTTACCGGTTGATCTGTTTTATTCGAAACTTCGTACCGTAAAATGGCGATTGGAATTCCGCTGGCATCGGCATCGCCGGGAATTAGCGGATTGAACGCCTTTATTTTTACATCAACAGGAAGATCGGAATCGGACAAATTCACCACTCCAAACGGATAGGCTGCATCGAATGTGGCTTTTCCGAAACGCGGAACACCGTGATGGTCCACCGGCCGGCCTTCCATGTGTTCATACTCATA
This sequence comes from uncultured Tangfeifania sp., assembly GCA_964443035.1. Taxonomy (GTDB): domain Bacteria; phylum Bacteroidota; class Bacteroidia; order Bacteroidales; family Prolixibacteraceae; genus Tangfeifania. Next base: position 2,183 of record CAYUBV010000260.1, on the reverse strand, counting down.
ATCCATGAGCGGCCCCATCAATCCTTTTGTATAATTTTTTTCACCGTCCTGAATTTGAATGGCAAAAAAGGGAGCATCGTTTCCCGTTGTAACGGTGCTGAAGCCTTTTCCCGGGCGGTTCATAATTTCCCAGTCAATTAGGTTGCCCCGTCCGCTAATCGAAACTGTTCCCGTACCAATACCACCAACGGGAAGCGCCACTTTTGAGATGTGGTTTTCATCGTAGTGTTTTAGTATGGGCCATTTACTATTCTGCCCCTGAACAGAAGCACTTGAAATGAAAATAATTAGAAGCAAGTAGAAAAGTTTCATAAAACTGATTATTTAATTGTAGCTGATTATTTGTTTTTATTCCTGCCCAATATACGCCGGATTCGGGAAAGGCATTTGCGCGCCAACATCTTTTCTCCACTGATGCAATAATTGTTTTAATTCTTCCACCTTCTCAGGTTTGGCTGAAGCCAAATCTGTTGTTTCTTTGATGTCTTCTTTCAGATTATATAACTCAATACGATTATCCTCAAAATACTCGATGAGTTTATAATCTCCATGTCTTACGGCACCCGAAGGCTTTCCTCCAAGACCACCACTGTAATGCGGATAGTGCCAGAATATGGGATGCTCTTCTATTTTCTTATTCTTAAGAACTGATTTTAAGCTAACGCCATCCTGATGTTGTGATTCTTCCAGTTCAATTTCTGCCAAATCAAGCAGGGTTGGATACAGGTCGGTTGCTGTTGTTGGATAATCGCTCATAGAGCCGGCTTTTACTTCTTTTGGCCATCGAACAATTAACGGCACACGGATTCCACCTTCATATAAATAACCTTTTCCGGCCCGCAGCGGCAGATTGGTTGTTGGAATATTATCTGTGCGGTTACTCGTTGCCATTCCACCGTTGTCGGAGGTAAACACTACAATGGTATTTTCCGACAGGTTTTCTTGTTCAATTACCTGAAGCAGGCGTCCCACATTTTCATCCATACTTTCCACCATGGCTGCATAGTGCGGCATATTTTGCCATTGTTTATAGTATGTCTCTCCTTTTTTTATAAACTCTTTCCCTGAGTAATTCATTTCAGAAAGTTTGTTGCGGTATTTTTCCACTTTTTCAGGTTTTCCCTGCATGGGAAGGTGCACCGTGTAAAACGACAAGTAGGCGAAAAATGAACTGTCTTTATTCCTTTTGATAAATCCGATTGTTTCATCTGTAAGCCGGTCGGTAAGGTACTCCCCTTCTTCTCCGTCTTCGATCTGAGGGTTTTTGTAGGGTGCAAAATAGCCGCCCGCAGGATGGCCGGTATTGTTTCCGCCTTTGTTTATATCGAAACCCTGGTTTTGCGGATAATACTTTTCGTCCTCGGCAAGATGCCATTTCCCGGCAAAAAATGTCCTGTAACCCGCATCTCCGAATGCTTCGGCCAGCGTATATTCTTCCAAATCAAGCTGAAGTTTGAACGGATGAGAAGCCAGTTTTTGTTTTTTGTGCGGGCCGTAATGTCTGTTTCCCGGAATATAGTCGGTAAGATTCAGCCGGGCCGGATATTTCCCGCTCAAAATAGCAGCTCTGGAAGGGGAACATACCGGGCTTGCTGCATACGCATCGGTAAATATGGTTCCTTCTGATGCGAGTTTGTCGATGTTTGGTGTTTCATAAAATGTGCTTCCGGTGTAGCCTAAATCGGCCCACCCCAGGTCATCCACTAAAATAAACAGGATGCTGGGTTTTTCATTTTCTGATTTTCCCTCAAACAAACATCCAAAACCAATAAGTAAAAAGGCAACGATAGTGATATAAGATTTTATTCTCATTTTAATTCCTGATTAATCTTGTTTGCAAAACGTTCTCCCAGTTCCAAAATCCCAAAAGTGTTAAAGTGAACCTTGTCGTTCGGGTAAGGAGAATCAGGTTCATCGCAGCGCAGCGGCAAATCGTCGGTTTCAACCACAAAAGCACCTTTCACTGCCAATTTATGACCTGAATCCTGGTCAATATATTTTTGTGCTTCACGAACTTCCTCCCTGCCGGTAAACCGTTCCAGCGGCACAGGAATTACATAGCCATAAACAAACAACATTTTGGGTGCATTTAGCTGCTTCCGAATCCGTTTTATAAAATGATTCAGATTTTCACCATAATTCCTGGAAATTTCCATTCCGGCAATATCGCGGGCATCGGCTTC
>CAYUBV010000259.1:2120-4276 GCA_964443035.1 uncultured Tangfeifania sp. | reverse complement strand
CACTCTGAAATTACTTAATCCGAATTTGGTTATTTCCATAGCGTGATAGTGATGTTTTTAGTTTATAAAATGAAATTTAAAGCTACTTAATTTTTTTTAGCCATATCGAATTGTCCTGCAAAATTTTATGTATTGTACTTTTAAAAAACTGATATAACTCAATACAGAAAACTAATCTCTCTGCCCAGAAATGCGTTTCCTGACAAATCCTTACTTTTGTTGTCGTTTAAACTGAAAGAAAACAATGGCTACTATTTTAAATATTGAAACTTCAACCGAAGTCTGCTCGGTAAATGTGTCGGAAAACGGGAAACTCCTTTTTGAAAAAGAGAGTTTGGAAGGATTGAATCACTCGGAGCTTTTGACTGTTTTTATTGAGGAGCTTTTAAAAGAAAACCACCTTAATATAAAAAACATCGATGCGGTAGCTGTCGCCAAAGGACCGGGCTCATACACCGGTTTGCGCATTGGGGTTTCGGTTGCAAAAGGATTGTGTTATGCGCTCGATAAACCACTGATTGCCATCAGCACACTGGATGCTTTAGGGATATTTACCAGCCGGCATCCTGCGCAGTTTGGTTTAAAAAGTAAAGAAGACCTGCTTTTTTGCCCGATGATTGACGCCCGGCGCATGGAAGTTTACACCGCCCTATACAATTTTAAAGGTGAACAACTGGAACCGGTTTCGGCAAAAATAATCGACGAAAATTCCTTTTCAAAAAGATTGGAAATATCTGAAATTGCATTTTTCGGAAACGGAGCCATCAAATGTAAAAAGAAGCTCAATCGCCCAAATGCCTTGTTTTCGGGCCCGTTAAAAGCTTCGGCACGATTTATGGTAAAACAAGCTGAAGAGAGATACAACAAAAAGGAATTTGAGAACGTTGCTTATTTCGAGCCATTTTATTTGAAAAACTTTATAGCAACTGTTCCGAAAAACAAAATTATAAAATGAAGAAATACCTGATAGCAGCACTGTTAACATTTTTGCTTACACAAACAGTTTCGGCCAAAAAAGAGCGCATTTTGTTCAACCTCAAATTTGGCTTTGCAAAAGGCGGTGAGGCCGTGCTTAACATCCACGATACGTTGTTTCAAAACAAACCCGCTATTCACTACTACCTTGAAGTGCGCACCACCGGTCTCACCGATAAGCTTTTCGGAGTGAACGATATTTATGAATCGACGGTGGATGCCCACACCAGACTGCCCCTGAAATCGGTAAGAAACATTAAGGAAGGCAAATACCGCTGGTACAACGAAACACTGTTCTTCCACGATAAAGATTCACTTTTGAGCCAGAAGTCGGGTTGGCGCAGTGCTCCCGAAAACCTGATGGATATTGTGTCGGTGTTTTTCTATTTTATCAACAACCACCTGAATGATAACATAGAAAAAGGGAAAAAGGTAAGTCTGCCTACATTCCATGCCGATAAAATCGATACTGTAACTGTTCAATACCAGGGCGACAGAATAATTAAAAGTGATCTGGGCAAAATCAATACGTATGTTCTGGCTCCTACCGTGGATAAAGGAAAATTACTGAACCGCTCCGACGGATTGAAATTTTTTATCTCAAAAGAATCAAAATTGCCGGTACTTCTCGAATTCGACATGCGGGTGGGTGCTTTGCGGGCTATACTTGAAAGCTATGAAATTGACGGGGAAGAACAGGTTTCGAAATAATTTCCCGGAATCTTTTCCAAAAACCAGCCGAAAGCATTCAGTTTTAACCGATTTGTTTATTTTTGCACCATCAAAAAAATATAATAACGAAAATTCATGGCATCAACATCAGATTTTAGAAACGGGATGTGCATTAATTATAAAAACGATATTTATACAATCGTAAGTTTTTTGCACGTTAAACCCGGAAAAGGACCCGCATTTGTTCGTACAAAACTCAAAAATGTAAAAACCGGCCGTGTTGTTGAAAACACCTTTTCCTCCGGCTCCAAAGTGGAAGAAGTAAGGGTTGAACGACGCCAGTACCAGTATCTTTACAAAGACGACATGGGGTACAATTTTATGAATACCGAAACTTTTGAGCAAATTCCGGTACCTGAAAGCATGCTTGAAAATGCCGACCTGATGAAAGAAGGACAGGTAATTGAAATCAGCTTTCATGCAGAAACCGAAACGCCGCTGACTGCTGA
>CAYUBV010000259.1:0-2020 GCA_964443035.1 uncultured Tangfeifania sp. | reverse complement strand
AAATTATTCAAAAATCCATGCACATAATATGTCATCAGCCCGACAATAGCTGCCAGCACAATCGATCGCAGCCGCGGATCTTTCAGTCGTGACCAGGCATGAATTCCGGTGTACAGAACCGTAATAATTATAATCAGGAAAGTAACCAGCCCCAATACTCCCGACTCTGAAAGCGGCCCCAGGTATTCGCTGTGGGCGTTGCCACCGTCTGCGGCATTGGTTGAAATAATGGTACGGTCGCGCTTGAGCTGGTAAGGGGCATACTGAAACATGTAAGTTCCCGGTCCGTAACCAAATACCGGTTTGTCTTTAAACATTTTAATGGCACTGCTCCAGCGGTTTATCCGTTCGAGGTTGGAAGCATCCGTAGAAATATTGGAAATGGACGAAACGTGCTCCGTAAGATTCGAGGAAGATTCATCAGAATTTCGTTCGAGGTACATTAAAATCTGGTGTTGAAAAGAAAAAACAAACGCAATAACCACAATTGCTGTAATAAAAATGGGCTGAAACCTGATTTTCAGCTTGATAATTCCCCAAACAATCAGGGCCGCAATCACACTCACCCATGCTGCCCGGCTGTAAGACAATACCAAAGCAATTAACAGGATTCCAAGAACCACCAGCCCGGCCTTTCTTATTTTTTGTGAATAATGCCTGCTGAAAGCAAACATGGCTGCAAACGGCAGGTACATTGCAATTGCAGCCCCATAGGATGTGTGATCATTATAAAACGGGGAAACCACGTAATGTGCAGCCTGCTTGTTTAACAATCCGTATCCCCAGTGCCTGTAGATTGAATAAAAAATAATCACCATAAAAGCAAGCAGGTACAACCATACATACTGCTCCATTTTTCGGCCTCCTTTAAATATTTTTGCAGTGAGCAGGTACAAACACACCACAAACCACATGCGGGCCAGCAAAAACTTAAACGACACAACAGGCATGGTACTGGTGAGGCTGGTTAAAAATATCCAAATCAGGTTTATGTAGATGGCCATGGAAACCGGGTGCAGAAGAATATCGCGATCAAATTTTCGCTCCTGGATTACTTTCAGCAGAAAAAGAATAAAGATGCCAAAAAGCAGCGGCTCGGTTGGCAGGTACATGTCGAAACCAACGGAAGGCATAATTTCGCGGAGCGGAATGGACAGCGGCGCAAAAAATGCCACAAACCAGATAAGTTTATCGAATGAAAAAACGGCCAGCAATGCAACACCCAAAACAACCGGCATTGCATTCATCAGCATTGAATCTTTTTTCACCACAAAATAGAGGTTCAACAAGATAAAACTTATTGACACAAAGTAAAAAAGAGTAATCCGTATGGTATTATTCCGAATCAAAAGTTATTCTTCTTTCCGGTAATCGAGTACGAGAAAAACAAGCAATGCCAAAAACACAGCAGAAGCAACAGAAAAAGCTACAATCAGCCAACGCACCGGATATGATTTTTTATCAGCCGGAACCGGATATTCAACGATATGGGCGTAAGTAATGTCCTTTTCATATTCAGTCAAATAAGTTTCGTATACAATGGTAAGCGAATCAATGGTATTGATCAAAAATTTATGCCTGTTCTCAAGCCATTCAGCCTCACTTCCCTGTTCAGCCAAATTATCATACAAGTCTCTTATCTCCCTGGTATTTGAACTGGAAGCCCGTCCGCTGGCCAGTGCTTCCATATAACCTTCTGTAACTCTTTCCACCTGGGTTTTATAATTCAAAATTCCGGAATTTTTTCGAAGCGAATTGAGTTGAACGGTAAGTGTGTCCAGTTCAGTATATTTTTTATCCAGCCCATTTTTTGAAATTTTTACCATTTCCAAATCTTTGGCTTTGTGCATATCACGCACTTTTTTATTATAGAAATAGATGATTGAATCACACATATCGCTGGCACGCTGCGGATCATAATCGAGCACATTAATTTCAACTGTTTCAAATTTGGTTTTGCTTGCACTTACATTGTCGTTATAAATGTCGAGCATATAAGTGAGGTACTGCGGATCATCAG
>CAYUBV010000258.1:0-4285 GCA_964443035.1 uncultured Tangfeifania sp. | reverse complement strand
TACTTCTTTTTTTATTTACCCCCCAACTACCCCCTGGAGAACTACCCCCCTCCGAAACCTAAAGGTTTCTCGTCCCCCTTGGCAGGGGACAATTGCTCCGACTCGTGCCGGCTGCTGAAAGAAATGCTTTTCGGGCATGGATATGATAATCTGCCCCGGCGGAAGAAATCCGGAGGATTTCAATGTTTATAGAAACTACGATAATATGTGTGGGTGCGACCCTGGCCAGGGTCGAATATCGGTTGATGTATTGTTTTTCTATAAACATGGGATACCGCTGGTATCTTGTTTTAAGAAACGCCAAAAACCTTATTTTCAAAGTTTACCTTAATAAAAGCCTGATGCACTACAATGTCAGGAAGTACAGGGATGGATTAGGCCTGAAGGGCCGGGAGCTGAACCGATGAGACAAAGTTATCCTCTCAACAAAATTTTGATAGCATCGGTAAAAAACAATTGGTCACTGATTTCGTTGTAATACAGCGTTTAAAAATGTATTTTTGCAGATTCAAAAAAATAAAATAACAGGATGGAAAAAAAGGGATGGAAAATAATTTTATCGCTGGTTTTAGTGGTAAATGCGGGGTTGATAGTGTTTTTGATTTCGGGTTCAGCAACACCGAAAGAGCAGGATGTTAATAGTGTAATTGAGTCTTCCAAATTCAGATCGGTTGAAATACCCGATTCGGCAACTTTTGCAGGCGAGTGGGTTCCTCTTGAACGATTCGACATAAAAGAGGCGCTGGACCGGGAACTGATTGTCAACTCCTATTTTCATTCGCAAACAATCCGGTTGATAAAACTTGCGCCCCGTTATTTTAAATTAATCGAGCCCATTTTAAAAGAAGAGGGAATTCCGGATGATTTTAAATACCTCGCCGTGGCAGAAAGCGGATTGAATCCACGTGCCGAATCGTTTGCCGGAGCAATTGGTTTCTGGCAGTTTTTACGCGGGACAGCAATCGATTACGGACTTGAAATTAACGGTGAGGTAGATGAACGTTACCATGTGGAAAAAGCTACGTATGCAGCCTGCGATTATTTGAAAGATGCCTATGAAAAATATGGCAACTGGACAATGGTAGCTGCCGCTTACAATGCCGGAATGAGAGGAGTGGAACGACAAATCGAACGACAAAAATCAATCAACTATTACGACCTGCTGTTTGTGGAAGAAACCCAGCGTTATGTTTTCCGGATAATTGCGCTGAAACTTGTGCTGGAAAACCCTGAACGCTATAATTTTATTATTGGCGACGAAGAAAAATACCCGGTAATTTCTACCAGGGATATAGAAGTTTTCGGCGGAGTGGAAGATTTTGCCGACTTTGCCATTGATAACGGTACTAACTACAAATTGCTGAAAGATTTTAATCCCTGGTTAAGGCAAACCTACCTGAAAAATACTTCAGACAAGAAATACACAATAAAAATCCCGTTACTGGATTAGCTGAAAGGAACAACATGCAGGAAACAAAATACACAGAAACCGAAGAACAGGTTTTGGACGAGTGGGTTGAGCCCGAGGAAAAAATTGTGGTGCACGGTGCCCGGGTTCACAACCTCAGAAATATTAATGTTGAAATTCCCCGAAACCGGCTCACCGTAATTACCGGGTTGAGTGGCAGCGGAAAATCATCGCTGGCTTTCGATACCATTTATGCTGAAGGACAGCGCCGTTACATCGAAACATTTTCGGCCTATGCGCGCTCATTTTTGGGCAACCTCGAGCGGCCCGATGTGGATAAGATAACCGGCCTGAGCCCGGTGATTTCCATCGAGCAAAAAGTAACCACCCGTAATCCGCGCTCCACAGTAGGTACCGTTACCGAAATTTATGATTTCCTGCGTTTGTTGTTTGCCCGCGCCGGAGAAGCTTTTTCGTACAACACCGGCGAAAAAATGGTGAAATACACCGAGGAGAAAATTCTGCAACTCATTAAAAACGACTTTAAAGGGAAAAGGATTCACATTCTGGCGCCGGTGGTAAAAGGCCGCAAAGGACATTACCGCGAGCTTTTTGAGCAGATTCGGAGGAAAGGCTTTTTGTATGCGCGGGTTGACGGAGAGGTTACTGAAATCAAACACAACCACAAGGTAGACCGCTACAAAAACCATTTCATCGAAATTGTGGTGGATAAGCTGGTGGCTGACGAGGGAAGCGAAAAACGGCTGAAAGAAAGTGTGCAAACCGCCATGAAACACGGGAACGGAATCCTCATGATTCTCGACCATGAAACCAACGAAGCAAAATATTACAGCCGGCTGCTGATGTGCCCAACAACCGGAATTTCGTACAATGAACCTGCGCCGCACAATTTTTCGTTTAACTCGCCGCAGGGAGCCTGTCCGCGGTGCAACGGACTGGGTCGCATCACCGAAATCGACCTCGATAAAATTGTTCCCGACAAAAATAGAAGCATTGCCAAAGGCGGAATTGCTCCGCTTGGCGCCTATAAAAATTCACTCATATTCTGGCAGATTGAAGCATTGGGCGAAAAGCACGGTTTTACGCTGAAAACGCCCGTTAAAAATATTTCGGAAGAAGGCCTGAATGAAGTGCTTTTTGGCACCAACGAGCGCATTCAGCTTAAAAATACGCCGCTTGGCAGCAGCATGAATTACATGATGAGTTACGACGGTGTGGTAAAATACATCGACAGCCAGCGGGAGGATAACCCATCGAAAAAGGCGCAGAAGTGGGCCAGCCAGTTTGTGAAAACAACCTCGTGCCCTGAATGTAACGGGATGCGTCTGAAAAAGGAGTCGCTTCATTTTAAAATCGACGGCAAAAATATTTCGGAACTTTCCCAACTCGATTTAAACGAACTGGGCGACTGGTTTACCGGTCTGGAAAAAAGGTTGACTGACAAACAGCGAAAAATCGGCACCGAGGTGATTAAAGAAATCCGCGACCGGCTTGGTTTTATGCTCGATGTTGGGCTGAATTACCTGGCGCTCGACCGCACTGCCAAAAGTTTGTCGGGCGGCGAGTCGCAGCGCATCCGGCTGGCTACGCAAATCGGGTCGCAACTGGTGAATGTACTTTACATTCTCGATGAACCGAGCATCGGGCTGCATCACCGCGACAATCTGAGGTTGATACATTCGCTCGAGCAACTGCGCGACAGCGGAAATTCGGTGATTGTGGTTGAACACGACAAAGACACCATGCTGCATGCCGACTGGCTCATAGATATGGGACCGGAAGCCGGACGGCATGGCGGTGAAGTGGTGGCTGCCGGAACACCCGATGAAGTGCTTAAAATGCAAACGCTCACTTCGGATTACCTGAATAACCGCCGGAAAATTGAAGTGCCGGCTACGCGAAGAAAAGGGAATGGCGACACGCTGAAAATTACCGGTTGCAACGGCAACAACCTGAAAAATGTGACGGTTGAAATTCCGCTCGGAAAACTGATTTGTGTAACAGGGGTTTCAGGATCAGGAAAATCGACGTTGATTAACGATACGCTGCAGCCCATTCTTAGTCAGCATTTTTATAAATCGGTGCAGGATCCGCTGCCTTACAAATCGGTAAAAGGAATTGATTTGGTGGATAAAGTAATCCGCGTGGATCAATCGCCAATCGGGCGAACGCCGCGCTCCAACCCGGTGACTTATACCGGCGTTTTTTCCGATATCCGCAACCTGTTTGCACAACTGCCCGAGGCCAAAATCAGGGGTTACAAACCCGGCCGGTTTTCGTTTAATGTAAAAGGCGGCCGCTGCGAAGAGTGCCAGGGTGGGGGAGTGAAACTCATCGAGATGAATTTTCTTCCCGATGTTTATGTACACTGCGACAAATGCAACGGCAAACGCTACAACCGCGAAACGCTGGAGGTACGTTACAAAGGAAAATCCATCAGCGATGTGCTCGAAATGACCATCAACCAGGGGGTGGAGTTTTTTGAAAATATTCCGTCCATCGCCATAAAAATGAAAACATTGCAGGAGGTGGGGCTTGGTTACATCACGCTGGGGCAGTCGTCTACCACACTTTCGGGTGGCGAGTCGCAGCGTGTAAAACTGGCTTCCGAACTTGCCAAGCGCGACACCGGTCAAACCCTCTACATTCTGGATGAACCCACAACCGGTTTGCATTTTGAGGACATCCGTGTGTTGCTCGATGTGCTGAACAAACTGGTTGATAAAGGAAACACGGTAATCGTAATCGAACACAACATGGATGTGATAAAAGTGGCCGATCATATTATCGACATTGGTCCCGAAGGCGGAAAACACGGCGGCGAAATTTTATGTGCCGGGACACCTGAAAAAATTG
>CAYUBV010000257.1:0-4287 GCA_964443035.1 uncultured Tangfeifania sp. | reverse complement strand
CTTGCAGATAATGCAAATTTCCAAAGCGTGCTAAAAGAAATGAGGAACAAATTTGAGCAGGCGAAGCAAAAAGCAAGAACCGGTTTGAAATAACTCAACTCCCTGAATTTGTTCCGTTTACAAAATTAAGCCGAAACAGATTCAGGGATTTTTTCTTTAAATATCGTCAATTTTGGCAGCCAGGATAAAATCGTTTTCCGAAAGCCCGCCAATGGCGTGGGTGCTGATTTCAACCTCCACTTCTTTGTAATGAATACATACATCGGGGTGATGCCCCTCTTCTTCAGCCAGTTCAGCTACTTTGTTGGCAAACTCCATTCCCTGCTTAAAATTATCGAACGAAAATGTGTTCCTGATTTTCTTATCATCCACCGACTTCCAGTCGCCTTTCAGTTCGTTTAATAATTCTTTTACATCGTTTCCCTTTAAAGGCGTTTCTTCGCCACTGCAGGGTTCACATTTTTTTTCTTTTAAAGCCATAATCTTTCTGTTTTTTGTTCTGACTTTTCTGTCAGGAAAAAGCATGCCAAACAAAACCATCCCCAATTTCAGAATAAACAAACAATGCGGTATAAGCAGAACCAGCCCCAAACAGGCATAGCATTAGAAAAGAAGCAGAAACATACCATTGCACAAACTGCAAATCTTGTAGAAAATATTACTCACAGATTGTGTAAGTGATCCACATTATTGTATTGGATTATAGACGCAATTCACTCAATCACCTGGTAAGCAACAAACAACCAGCCTGTTAAATATTTTAAAAGATTAATTGGCACGTTTTTTCCAAAATTTCAAATAAATTCAGTAACAAGTTTACTTATGGTTGAAAGAGGAGTGACCCGTTCAACGGCAAACGATAAAAACCATCGATATCAAAAAAACAAAATGCCGGATATCGATAGTATGACCCGGGAGGAAAGACGTGAAAAACTCTTTTCGCATCATAAAGAAATTCTTTGGATTTACTGGGTAGTAATCATGCTCGGAGTTTGGATGATTTTTTCACCGCTCACGTTCAGTTACGGAAAATCAGTAGTATTTCCGGGCGGTGACAGAAGTCTGTGGTTAACCACCGAAGCACGGATTGCCGCCATGACATGGAGCGACATCATCAGCGGAATTCTGTTAGTTGTTTTCGGATGGCGCTCACTTCGGCCAAACAAACCGGTTAGCAACTGGATGATATGCATAACAGGCATCTGGCTTACAACGGCTCCACTGATTTTCTGGGCTCCAAATGCTGCAGCTTATTTAAACAGTACTTTAGCCGGTGCACTGGCCATTGCCCTCAGTGTTATCATCCCGGGAATTCCGAACCTGGTTATGTTTGTTCACAAAGGACCTGTAGTACCGCCGGGATGGAGCTACAACCCATCGAGCTGGCCCCAGCGCGGAATTCTTATTCTGCTCGCATTTGCAGGCTGGATGGTGTCGCGTTACCTTGGAGCTTACCAAATGGGATTTATCGACCAAATTTGGGAACCCTTTTTTGGGGAAGGCAGCCAAAGGGTACTTTTTTCAGATGTTTCCCACAGCCTGCCGGTTTCCGACGGCGCACTGGGAGCTTACGCCTATACGTTTGAATTTCTGATGATTTGGGTAGGCGCCCCCACCCGCTGGCGCACCATGCCCTGGATTGTAACCATATTCGGAATTCTTGTCATTCCGCTCGGGCTCGTACATATATTCCTTGTGATTTCGCAACCTGTGCTGATTGGGCACTGGTGCACCTTGTGCCTGCTGGCTGCGGCAATTATGCTCCCCATGATTCCCCTGGAAGCCGATGAGGTGATTGCCAACATCCAGCATTTGAAGGAAGCGGTTGAAAAAGGGGAAAATTTCTGGTATGTGTTCTTTACCGGAGGTGGACCTACCGAAGTAAATTCCGATGAACGATCGCCGCAAATTGCAAACCTTCCGTCAAAACCATCTAAAGTGCTGAAGTCATCGGTATGGGGAATGAGTGTGCCCTGGAACATTGGAATATCTGCTGTTCTGGGACTGATATTAATGTTTGTTCCCGGATTTTTTGGTGTGCCAATTGAAAAGATTTCGGCAAATATTTGCCATCTCGGAGGGGCTCTGGTCATTGTAACTTCAGTCATCAGTATGGGTGAAGTGCTGAGAAGGGCACGGTATTTCAATATGTTGCTCGCACTGATCATTTTAATAGCGCCGTGGTTTACGGACGAATCCACTACAGGATTTTTAATAAGCACAACCATAACCGGCCTGGCGCTTTTTCCGCTGGCCATTCGCAGAGGCCCGGTAAAAGAAAAATACGGTTTTTGGCATAAATATATCTCGTAATCAGTTTTAAAAGAATTATTTGACAAATTAAAAAAAAGCAACAAAATGGAACAATACAAACAAAGCTTAGGAAATTCAGAAAAAGAATTGATAATTGTAACAGGCAGCAGCGGACTGCTGGGAACCAATATAATCAATAAACTGATTGACAAATACCGGTTGGTTGGGTTGGATAAATTTGGCAACCCCTACCCTCCCCGTGAGGTTGAATGGGTGTGCTTCGATATTACCTCCGAAAAAAGCATCCGGACTGCCATGGAACGCATTCGTTATGTTTACGGCGATAAAATTGCCTCAGTAGTTCATCTGGCAGCTTATTATGATTTTTCAGGGGAACCAAGTCCGCTGTACGAAGAAGTGACCGTAAAAGGCACTGAAAACTTTATTAAGGTTTTGCAGGATTTCGAAGTCGGGCAGTTTGTATTTTCATCTACCAATCTTATCTACAAACCCACCACCCCGGGCCAAAAGATTGATGAAGAGTGCCCGCTGGAACCGAACTGGGATTATCCGGAGTCGAAAGTAGATACCGAGCAGTTAATCAGGGAAAACAGGGGAAATATACCTGCGGTTATGTTGCGTCTGGCGGGTATTTACGACGATGAATGTCATTCCATTCCCATTTCGCATCAGATAAAACGCATTTACGAAAAACAGTTTATCAGCCATTTCTTTTCCGGCGATCTGAATCACGGAAATGTATTCCTGCACATGGATGACCTGCTCGATGCAGTTGAAAAAACAATAGATAAACGAAATGAACTTCCCGAAGAAACAGCCATCAACATCGGAGAACCTAAAACACCGAGCTACAAAAAATTACAGAATGAAATAGGTCAACTTATTCACGGTAAAACCTGGGAAACCTACGAAATGCCGAAACCGCTTGCCAAAGCAGGTTCGTATGGAATGAATGTTTTTGGAGACCCGTTTATAAAACCGTGGATGATTGACAGGGCCGACGATCACTACGAACTGGATATTTCGAGGGCAAAAAAATTGCTGAACTGGGAACCGAAACATTCACTGATTGAAACGCTTCCGCAGATGATTGAAAAGTTGAAGGAAGACCCTGTGAAATGGTACAAGGAAAACAACCTGGATATTCCATCAGAACTGGAAAAGGAAAAATAGAGTTGACCGTACTGTCACAGCAATAAAAAACGCCTTAATTGTGGATTCTCTACGCATTTTCGGGGATCAATTCAACAAAAAAAAGAAAAAAATCAGTAGCCGAAAAAAATGCAACAATCGCTCTATTTTGCAGTTTTTCCGGTAGTTAAAAGGACACATTGTCAAACAGAAAAGTTTGTGGCATATTATTCGAACTATATGAAATGAACTAATAAAAACATTTGTTATGCAATTAAAAGAATTAAAAGCAGAACTTGAAAAACGATTAACGGATATCAAACAAAAAATCCAGGAGGTACAAAACGGAATCGACGAAGAAGATGCACCTTCTGTCGAATTGGAAGATATCCTGCTTAAGCTCAAAGCATTGCAGGAAGACCTGATACTGCAACACGATCAGTTGGTAGCTATGGAGGAAGAAGGAGAAGAATTTAACGAGCTGGAAAGAAATATCTGGACCAACATCGATTCTTTCGACACAGCGTTTTCCGAAGCCGGCGGTTTAATCAAACCCAGCAAATTCAAAAGCAGGGATCGATCGGTAGATTTTAAAAATCCAACCGGCACCAAATAAAATTCTGTGCTCTGGTGTCAAGTCAAGCAAAGGTAGTTCGGTGCTGTCATTTCCCGCGAAGCGATTCCAATGGAAGAATCCGCCGGCTGGCGGATGAGAAATCTTAATATTTAAGCAGATTTCTCCCAGAGATCGAAATGACATTTCAAAGTTGACACGACACTAGCACCAAACATATCTAAACCATTGCCAAATAAAAGCAATAGATCGACAATGCTGAAAATTTTTTGTTTTTTCCAACAGGTTAAATTATATGGCTGAAAACA
>CAYUBV010000256.1:0-4289 GCA_964443035.1 uncultured Tangfeifania sp. | reverse complement strand
TACATAGCACGTATGTTGCAAAATGTTTAAACTATGTTGCAAAAGCTTATAAATATGTTTCAAATGAATATTTTTATACATTTACCATTCCTGCAGATTGAATTAGCAGCCAGATGAAAGGGATATTAAAACCGATTTGGTCAATCTGTTTTTGTTTTTTAAAACTTATTGGTTGTCGTTGCAAAGTTTTGGAGGACAGCCTTTCAGTGTCTGTTGCTAAGTAAAGAAATCGTTATTAGGAGCATTGTGTTGGAAAATTTTTCTATTTCCCATTTCGAATGAACCGATAATTGCATATTTTCGTACAGTTTACTGATGGCAGGTAAAAACCGGGAAAATGAGATGAACATTCCGGTTCTGTTTTCAGAGAGATATTAACTATGGGAACACTACTTTTCTTTTTTGTTTTATCAATCCTTGTTTCATTTTTTTGCTCCATGTGGGAAGCAGTGATCCTGAGTGTCACACCTTCTTATATCAGCCGCATGCAAACTGAAATGCCTGCAATTGGCCATTTACTGAATAAAATGAAGGATGATATCGACAAACCGCTGTCGGCCATTCTTACTTTGAATACTTTTGCGCACACTGTTGGTGCTCTTGGAGTTGGCGTTCAGGCCGGAAAATTATTCGGTGCCAATCAACTTAATGTTTTGGGTATAAATTTAACTTACGAAGCATTGATTGCCGGAGCAATGACCCTGGCAATACTCGTATTATCTGAAATTATACCTAAAACACTGGGAGCAAATTTCTGGAAAGAACTGACCCCGTTTACGGTACGATCTTTACGGGTTTTGATGTTTGTTCTGGCTCCTTTTGTATGGATGAGCAAGAGCATAACGCGCCTTGTGAAAGCAGAAAAAGGACGCAGTGTTTTCAGTCGGGCCGATTTTGCTGCTATGGCCGATGCCGGCCTGAAAAGCGGGGCTCTTGACAGGGAGGAGAAATCGATTATTCAAAACCTGCTGCGCCTGGAAAATCTGAAAGTACGGGATATTATGACACCCCGTTCAGTAATTGTGATGGCCGACGAGGAAATGTCGATGCATGACATTTATACTGAACTACAGCCAATGGTTTTTTCACGCATTCCGGTTTACCATGAACACCCCGATAACATAACCGGTTTGATTCTGAAAGACAATATTCTGGAGAAACTGGCCCAGGATAAAGATTCAGTAAAAGCTGCCGAAATTAAACGCGATATTATTTTTGTGGAAGACAATTTTACGGTAGCAAAACTAATGGACACACTTATTCTGAACCGTGAACACGTTTCGATGGTAGTGGATGAATTTGGCAGCGTAGTCGGACTTGTAACCATGGAAGATTTATTCGAAACCCTGCTGGGTCTGGAGATTGTGGACGAAACCGACAAAGTGGAAGATTTGCAGAAACTGGCCATGGAAAAATGGAAAAAAAAGTACAACAAGCAGCAATCCAATTCTGAACAGAAACGATAAACCTTGCTTGAATCTTTATGCTTTTTAAAACCATTCAGCATTATCTTTTTAAGTTTACTTTAAATCAGGTGCAGAATAAAATCATACACAGGCAAACCGTCTGAAATAAGCTATTTTTGATAGTGTTATTTTGAATATTAAATCCAATTGAAATGAATATTAGTGCTTTACAAAAAGAGAGGGCAAAGTACCAGCCCAAATTACCTAAATCTCTTCGGGGAGCTGTAAGGGTAGTTGAAGGCGACAAAACCAAATCGGTAGCCGACCAGAAAGATATTGAGGAACTTTTTCCGAATACTTACGGAATGCCGCTGATTTCTTTCGAAGAAGGTGAGGAGAAGAAAGACCGGACACCGGTAAATGCAGGTGTAATTCTTTCCGGGGGACAGGCTCCCGGTGGCCATAATGTAATTTCCGGAATTTTTGACGGAATCAAAAAAATTCATCCTGATAGCAGATTATACGGATTTCTCGGCGGACCGGGTGGATTGGTCGACCATGTTTATGTTGAACTGACAGCCGAAAAAATCGATGAATACCGAAATACCGGCGGATTCGATATTATTGGTTCAGGACGTACAAAACTGGAAGATGAATGGCAGTTTGACAAAGGACTGGAAATTGCAAAAGACCTCGATTTGAATGCACTTATAATTATTGGAGGCGACGATTCGAATACAAATGCCTGTGTGCTGGCTGAATATTACCGTAAAAAAGAGGCAGGGGTTCAGGTTATTGGTTGTCCGAAAACCATCGACGGCGACCTGAAAAATGAGATGATTGAAGCTTCGTTTGGTTTCGATACCGCAACAAAAGTTTATTCAGAGTTGATTGGCAACATTCAGCGCGATGCCAATTCAGCAAAAAAATACTGGCACTTTATAAAACTTATGGGCCGTTCGGCTTCGCACATCGGGTTGGAATGTGCGTTGAAAACCCAACCGAATATCACTCTGATTTCGGAGGAAGTGGCAGAAAAGAAACAAACACTTGGCGAAATTGTAGATTATATGGCAGGCATTGTTGCCCAGCGTTCCGACAACGGCGATAATTTTGGTGTGGCACTTGTACCGGAAGGTTTGATTGAGTTTGTACCGGAGATGAAAAAGCTGATTGCCGAATTAAATGACCTGCTTGCCGAAGGAACCGGCACCGGCAAAGAATTTAAAATGCTGAAGAAAAGCCACCGCTTAGAGTGGGTTGCAAGTCAGCTTACCAAAGATTCATCCCACCTTTTTGTGTCGCTGCCGGTAGGAATTGCCACGCAATTGACCCTTGACCGCGACCCGCACGGAAATGTGCAGGTTTCATTGATTGAAACAGAAAAACTGCTGGGAGAAATGGTGAAGCACCGTTTGGAAGAGTTGAAACAAGAAGGAAAATTCAACGGAAAATTCAACACCCAGTACCACTTCTTCGGATATGAAGGCCGTTGTGCAGCTCCTTCAAATTTCGATGCCGATTACTGTTATTCACTCGGATTTACTGCGTCTATGCTGGTTTCCGAAGATAATACCGGTTACATGTCTTCCGTCCGTAATCTCACTGCTCCGGCTGATGAATGGATTGCCGGAGGAGTACCGATAACTTCGATGATGAACATGGAACGCCGTCACGGACACATGAAACCTGTTATTCAGAAAGCGCTGGTTGAACTCGATGGCGCTCCTTACAAATATTTTGTTACAAAGCGCGGCGAGTGGGCACTGGGAACCCATTATTTGTATCCGGGACCAATTCAGTATTTCGGACCGTCGGCAGTTTGCGATCCACCTACAGAAACGCTGAAGCTGGAAAAAGCGTAAAAAACATTTTCTTAAATAATGAGGCTGTCTTTCAAAAGGGCGGCCTTTTTTTTGAATATTCTTTCAGAAAGGGTAACTTGTTGAATTTGTAACGCTTAATTAATAAAAATGAATCGGTTTCTGAAACAATTTCTGATGAACATGGTTTATTTAAGTAACAGCACTTATGTGAAATTTAAAATTTTCTGTTATGAAAAAAACAATTATACTTCTGCTTGCCGTTTTTATTATTTCGTGCGAAAATTATCAAGAAGAGGCTGAAAAATTGCAGGTGAAAGTTGACAGCCTTCAAAACGTTACCGAACAAAAGGATAACACCATTGAAAATTTTATGGATGACTTTGCCGATATACAGGCCAATCTTGATTCCATTAAAAAACGAGAGGAAATGATTGATATGCCTGAGGAGCCCGAGCAAAGAGTTTCTGACGACCGAAAAGGAAGGATTCTGGCTGACATCTCGGTTATTAACAATCTTTTGAAAGAGAACAGGGAGTTAATTGAATCGCTCCGGCGCCGGCTGAATAATGTAAATATGGAATCAGGAAAGCTGGAGGAAATGGTGAATGAACTTGAACAAGTGACCGATAGCCTGGAAAGCAGAAATAAACAAAAAGATGCTGAAATTGCGAAACTGAACCAAGAGGTTGAGGAACAGCGTGAAGATATCAGCCAGTTGGCCGAAAGAATAGAATTAATGGAAGAGGCGGCCATCAAGCAGCTTGATTCATTGCGGTTAAAAGATGCCGAATTAAACCTGGGGTATTACATTACCGGTTCAGTAAGCGAGCTGAGAGATAAGAATGTGGTGGAACGCCAGGGCGGAATACTTGGAATTGGAAGCACCCCGGTAGTGCGTAAAGATTTTGCACGCGAAATATTTACGCAGGTCGATATTCGCGAATTTGATTATTTACCGCTCAATGCGCGTAAAGCAGATGTTATTTCAGTGCATCCAGTCGATTCGTATCACATTTCAGGCGAAAACAGCGCCGATACATTGTTTGTAGATGATGCC
>CAYUBV010000255.1:0-4300 GCA_964443035.1 uncultured Tangfeifania sp. | reverse complement strand
CGCAGGTGCAATACTGGGAGCCTGCAAAGTGGGTGGCCAAACTCCGCGAAATGAAGACCGACGACAATCCGCTGCTTTTGCACATTAATATGGAATACGGGCATGGCGGAGCTTCCGGGCGGTTTCAGTGGATCAGGGACACAGCGCTGGAGTATGCATTTATGTTCGACCGGTTGGGTCTGGAATAGAACAAGATTGATTTTTGTGTTATGCAACATCATAATTCACACCAAAAAATCATTATTTTTGTAAATGCCGTGTTCGTACACGGAACTATTTTTTTTAAATCCTGTAATAAACTGAAAAATGAATAAACTTATTTTTTTTATCGCTGGTCTTTTTATTTTGAATGGATGCGCCACAAAGAACGATGATGGCTGGACCGAACTTTTCAACGGAAAAGATTTAACGGGTTGGAAACAACTGAATGGCGAAGCCAAATTCGAAGCAGTCGATGGTATGATTGTAGGAACCACAGTTGCCAACACTCCCAACTCGTTTTTATGCACAGAACAGGATTATTCCGATTTTGTGCTTGAACTCGAAATGTTTCTCGAAGAAGATTTTAACTCAGGAATGCAGATTCGCAGTGAAAGCGACCCCGACTATATGGATGGCCGTGTTCACGGTTACCAGTGCGAGGTGGATCCTTCCGACCGGGCCTGGAGCGCAGGCATTTACGACGAAGCCCGCCGTGGATGGCTCTACCCGGTAGAATTGAACCCGGACGCCAAACCGGCTTTCAAAGATGGCGAATGGAACCACTACCGCATTGAGTGCATCGGACCAACAATCAGAACCTGGCTCAACGGCGTTCCCGTAGCTCACTTAATCGACGACATGACACTGGAAGGATTTATAGGATTGCAGGTGCATTCTATCCGCGATGAATCGATGGCCGGAAGACAGATTAGATGGAAAAACATCAGGATAAAAACCGAAAATCTGGAACCTTCGCCATTTGAAGACATTTACGTGGTTAACCTTCTGCCAAATTACTTAAGCGAAGCTGAAAAAGAAAAGGGTTTCCAATTGCTGTTTGATGGAAATTCCACTGAAAATTTTAAAAGTGTCAGCGGTGAAGAATTTCCCTCCAAAGGATGGAAAGTGGAGGACGGTGTGCTGACAGTTACAGGCAGCGGCGGCGATCCGGAGAAAAAAGGAGGCGACATTGAAACACGTGAAAAGTTTGGCCCGTTTGAACTGAAATTCGATTTTCAGTTTACTGAAGGCGCCAACAGCGGCATCAAATACGGGCTGGGAAACAATGGGCCGACTGTAGGTTTGGAATATCAGATTCTGGACGATGAAAACCACCCGGATGCCAAAAATGGAATCGATGGAAACCGGACACTTGCTTCCCTTTACGATTTAATTCCGGCCGATAAACAGGGCCGTTTTGTAAACGGACCCGACGGATGGAACCGTGGCCGCATTGTTCTTTATCCCGACAACAGGGTGGAACACTGGCTCAACGGACGGAAAGTAGTGGAATTTACCCGTGGAAGCGAAGAATTCAATGAACTGGTGGAAGAAAGTAAATTTGCCGGAAAAGAAGGTTTCGGAATGGCCGAAGAAACGCCAATTCTTATCCAGGATCACAACGATACTGTACATTTCAGAAGTATTAAAATAAGAGAGTTATAAACCATGACGAACAGAAGAAATTTTTTGAAAGCTGCCGGTATTGGTCTGGCGGCAACAACACTGCCCACACTGGCAAGCGCTGCCGGTTCTTCAGCAGCAGGCAGAAAAAGCAAGTTTGATTTTCAGTTGGGAGTAGCATCTTACTCACTCCGGAATTTCGATCGTGAACAGGCACTCGATATGACCGTGCGTTGCGGAGTCGATCGCATCTGTTTTAAAAGTATGCACCTTCCGCTCGATTCAGGCAAGGCTGAAATAAAACAGGCAGTTGCCGATTGCAAAGAAAAAGGAGTGGAGCTTTATGGCGGCGGCGTAATTTACATGAAAAACAAAGAGCAGGTAGACCAGGCCTTTGAATACGCCAAAACTGCCGGCATGGATATGATTGTAGGGGTTCCGAATCATGAGTTGCTCAGTTATGTAGAAGGCAAAGTGAAAGATTACGACATCAAACTCGCCATTCACAACCACGGCCCGGGCGACGACCTGTACCCGAGCGCCGAAAGCGCTTACAACCTGATTAAAAACATGGACAAGCGCATGGGGCTGTGCATCGATATCGGCCATACCAAACGCATCGACCGCGATCCGGAGCAGGATGTGAAAGATTTTTTCGATCGCGTTCACGATATCCACATTAAAGATGTAACAGCTGCGGCTGCAGATGGTACAACCTGTATAGTCGGGCGGGGAGTGATCGATATTCCTGCCTTTCTCGAAACAGTGGTGAAAATGAATTACAAAGGAACAATTGCGCTTGAATACGAAGCCGATGCCAACGATCCGCTTCCCGGGATGATGGAGTCGTTTGGCTACACAAAAGGAGTGCTGGCCATGTTGTAAATCAGAATTAAAAATCAAAAACAAATAATATCATGAGTTCAAACAGAAGGAATTTTATCAAAAAAGCGACAGCAGGTGCCGCTGGGATAGCAGTAGGTGGTTCTGCAATGGGAATGTCGGCAAAAAGTTACAGCCGGATAATTGGCGCCAACGATAAATTAAACGTTGCTATTGCAGGCCTTGGAAGAAGACTTGGCGCTTTTTACGCTCCAATTGCCAAAAAAGAAGCCAATGTAGAACTGGTTTATTTATGCGACGTAATGGAAAAACAACGCGAAAGGGCTTTGCAGAATTTTTCAAAGCACATCGATTACAAGCCGAAACTCGAGAACGACATCCGCAAGGTTATCGACGATCCGAAGGTGGATGCCATTATTAATGCCACGCCCGATCACTGGCATGCTCCAGGCTCTGTTATGGCAATTAAAGGCGGAAAACATGTATATGTTGAAAAGCCCTGCAGTCATAACATGGAAGAAAATGAACTGCTGGTTGAGGCACAGAAAAAATACGACAAGGTAGTGCAAATGGGGAACCAGCAGCGGTCTTCAGGTCATACCAAGGAAATTATAAACGAAATTCACAACGGCGTAATCGGAACCCCTTATAAAGCGGTGGCTTTTTATACCAGTTCACGCGGCAGGGTTCCGGTTCAAAAACCGGTTCCTGTTCCCGAAGGCCTCGACTGGGGGCTTTTCCAGGGCCCTGCACCGCGGCGCAATTACACCGAAGAAACCTGGAATTACAACTGGCACTGGTACGGCTGGGATTACGGTACCGGCGAAACCGGAAACAATGCCACCCACGAGCTGGATGTGGCACGCTGGGCGCTCAGGGTTAATTACCCGATGCGTGTAGATGTGCAGGCAGCCAAACGCCATTTTATGGACGACGGCTGGGAAATGTACGATACCATGTTTGCCACTTTTAAATTCGACAACGATAAGGTAATCAACTGGGACGGAAAAAGCCGCAACGGTTACGATACCTACGGCGGCGGCCGTGGAACAATTATTTACGGTTCGGAAGGCTCGGTGTTTGTTGACCGCGGAAAATATATTCTTTACGACCGCAGCGGCAAAAAAGTAAAAGACAGTCAGTCGGCATCAAGCGAAGCAGGAACAGCATTGGGTGGCGGTGGCGACATGTCCACTGCCCATGTTATGAATTTCTTCGATGCCATCAGGGGAAAGGCCAAACTTACTGCGCCCATCGACGATGCAGCGGTAAGTATGGTTATGGTCCACTACTCGAACATTGCTTCGCGCATCGGAAAAGGTTTCGATGTGGATAATGTATCCGGTAGAATATACGATCGGGATGCCATGCAACTATGGGGCCGTGAATATGCCCCGGGATGGAAGCCTGAGTTATAATTTCTAAATAAAATAAATTCCTGGTTTACTATTTCCCCGGTTGGTTTCAGCCGGGGAATTTTTGTTTTTACGGTACTAAAACGGATATTATTTAAAAGGCGAGTCGGGTTCGCTGGCAAACATTTTATAATTCATTCTATCGAGAAATCGCGGCATTATTTTGGAGAGAAACACGGTTAATTTTCCTTCGAGAAATGTAAGAATAAGCTGCCTTTTTCTTTTTTCCACCGCCGTGTAAATGTGCCCGGCACACTCTTCAGCCGACATCATTTTATTTTCGTTGCGCGGCGTTTCTCCCTGTTTGTCGCCATTGGCAGTAAGCGCCGATTTGCGTATCTCCGAGGCCGTAAATCCGGGAGCGGCCACCAGCACATGCAGTCCGGTTTTAAGGTTTTCAATCCGAAGCGTTTCGAGGAATCCACGCACGGCAAATT